>JAGBOJ010000107.1 GCA_017633935.1 Lachnospiraceae bacterium
AAGTATAGTCGTGACGGTTATATTATCAGCACTTTTGATGCTGGATCCGTTTGAGCATTTTGCATTTCATGTTCGGATATTAGGTATTGAAATGATTGCCGAAACCCTGATAAGACGCAGGGATACGGATCAAGGCTGAAGAAAACAGCGGCGATCTTCTTCTTGTGGGTATAAATTATGATGAAAAAAGCAAGGCGCATGAGTGCAGGATAGAGAGGTTTACGAAGGAATAAGAAACGAATAGAGCCGTTTCCTATAATTATGTACAGAGTGCGTGATTGGATCCATTATGTTATAATTAAGAACCGGTGCGAAAGGATTTTAAGAGGAAAGGAAACGGGATCGGGAAGATGAACATAGATGCAGCGGAGCGGATCGTCGGAAATGCGGTAAGAAGTATGTATCAGATGATAATGATCATAAATCTGCAGACATATGATTGCCGTTTTATCGATCATAATAAGGAATTACGCAATATCCCGAACAATGTGACGTCATTTGGCTCTTTCTGTAACGGGCTGTACAGAAATATCCATCCTGAAGACAGGGAAGGGGTTATCAATTTTACCGATCAGGATCACTTTACGAAAGAACTGGCTGATAAGGTGTTTACATCGTTTGAGTGCCGTATCCGTCAGGCTGACAGCCGGTATTACTGGTCAAAGATCATATTCTGCAATGCAGCCGGAGTGGATAAAGCAAGAATGTCCGAAAACCAATTTAACCAATCTGCACGCTCCTGCTTTGCGGGTGATACAGGGGCGGAGTATGAATGTCTGTTTCTGATTCAGGATATCCATGAATGGAAAATGAAGGAATTACAGGAGGAGGCTGAGCAAAGAGCGCTTTTTAAGGAACTGCAGGATAAATACAGTGAGCTGTTTGAAGAAAATATGCGCGATGAGCAGACGGGGTGCTATAACAGAAAGGGCATGAAGTATTATACCGATATGGTTCTGGACGAAGCCCGTCAGACAGGAAAGTATTTATTTGTATGTGTGGCAGATCTAAACGGATTAAAGCATTTGAATGATACATACGGACATGCTGCCGGAGACGAGGCGATAGCAGCCGTTTCCGCGGAATTATTAAAGGCGGCGCCGAAAGGCTCACGGATAGTCAGGACAGGCGGGGATGAATTTTTATTATTTACAGCTCTGGATAAGGACAGCAGCGAACCCGAAAAGATGAATGAAAAAATAGATCACGGACTGGAAGAGTACAATAAATTGCATCCAAACCCTTTTTCGATCGGTGCCAGCTATGGCTGGATACTTCTGCCGTTAAAGGAAGGAATGACCGATCTTGATGAATATATTGAGATGGCCGATGCAAAAATGTATGAAATGAAGGTCTTGCGCGATAAATACCGCAGGGGTTAATATAGTCGGAAGGTATCACACTGGGATGTAACCGGATTGCGATTTATGCTATCGGAAAAAAGATGATCAGAATGAGAGGAGAAATGAAATGAAAAAGAAGATGAGATTTTTTACAGCCGTATTTATGACTGCGGTTTTGGCTGTGGGAATGACCGGCTGTGCGGGCAGCGGCAAAAACGAAGTTCAGCAGGATGTTCAGGCTGCAGGGGAAGAAAGTGACGTATCTGAAAAGGAGGAGGGAGAAGTCTTCTGTTTTTCCGGAACTGATGTCAACGGTCAGGAAGTGGATATGGCAGAGATTTTTTCCGAAAATAAGGTCACGGTCGTGAATCTGTGGGCGAGCTGGTGCGGTCCCTGTGTGGGAGAACTGCCGGAGCTTGAGACATTCAGGGGTGAGCTTGAAAGCAAAGGCTGCAGCATCGTCGGTTTACTCATAGACGGGGAGGACCCTCAAGGACTTTCAGACGGTCTTGATATAATAAGCGATACCGGCGTGTCCTACCTTAATGTGATCTGTCCGGGCGAGGTGCAGGAAGAGCTTATGGTAAGCGCGGTTCCCACAACCTATTTTGTGGACAGCAGCGGAAAAATCATGGGAGATCCGGTGATCGGAGCCGATCCCGATGCTTACCGCAGCAGAGTGGACGAGATCATAGCCGGCTTGCAGGAGTAGAATGAATAAAACGGAATATCCGGTATAAAAATCCGCATTCCGGAGCAGGTCATCACATACCCGGCACCGAATCAATATATTCCGCGGTGATCACATTATCCAAAGCCATAAGCTGCCGGATGAGTTCTATCGGTCTTGTGTCTTTATATGTGAAGACCTCGGACTCAAGGATCCAGTCAAGGTTTTCCTTGTTTTTTAATATCCTGTTTCCCGTTACGGTAAAGCCTTTGTCTTTCAGGAAACCGGATATTTCCTGTACGCTTCCCTCGGGGCGTATGGTCAGGCGCAGCTTCATGTCCGTTCTGAGCTGGCTGAGAGAGGCTTTTTTCTGGAAAAAGATCTGAATGATCACGACAAGAATGCCGGTAAAGCCTCCGATCAAATACATTCCGGAGCCAAAGGCAAGACCTATGGCTGATGTGGTCCAGATGCCGGCGGCTGTAGCCATGCCCTGAATAATGTTATGGCGCACGAAGATTATGCCCGCGCCTAAAAAGCCTATACCGGAGACTACCTGCGCAGCAAGTCTTGAGGGGTCTCCGGGCTTTACATCGATAAAGCCGTATTTGGAAATTATCATTATGACTGCTGCGCCCATGGCAACTATGGCATGGGTGCGTATACCGGCTTCCTTTGACTGGGAGTGCCGTTCAAATCCTATAAGTCCGCCTGCTAAAGCGGCACACAGAATCCTCAATATCCATTCCGGCTCAAACATAATGATACCTCGCTTTTATAGTCGTATAATTTGATTATATCATACACCGGCGTGTTCTCAACGTTTTTATGAAAACGGGACTCCGGTATACTTGTTACAATTCAGCACTGGTCAAGTGCTGAATTGTAACATATACTTTGTAACGTCAGAAACGATGTGATAAAATGCTATGAAGGAGGGAAGGTCATGCACAGAACATATGAAAATGAAGATATCACCGTATTGTGGGATTCGGATAAATGCAGGCACGCTGCAAAGTGTGTGACAGGGTGTCCCGAGGTGTTTGATTTTAACAGAAAGCCGTGGATCGATCTTAAGGCAGCGGAAAACAAAAAAATATGGGAAACCGTAAAACAGTGTCCTTCAGGTGCTTTGGAGATAATGTATGATCACGGGATCAGAGTGGAGTATGACGAAAAGGGAGATTGTATAAGAGCCTTTGACGGAGAAAGACAGGTGGGAGAATGCGACTTCCGGGATACCGGAGATGCCTTCAATATATATCATACGGAGGTTGATCCCGAATACGGCGGAAAGAAAATTGCAAGGCGTATGGTGTTCAGGGCTTTACAGGAAGCGGAAAGAAGGAAAAAGACCGTGATACCGTCCTGTTCGTACGCAGCTAAAATTATGGCGGAAAAAAACTGATATGACAATAGAAGCTTATATAAATCCGGATTTCGGATGGAAAGAAAAACTGATATTTTTCCTCGAAGCATTGGCGGGGATAATTATATGCGTAAGTATTATCCTGTTATATGTGAGGTTATCTTTAACCGGAGCTTCAAAAAGGGAAAGGGCGGCTCTGATCTACGATAAATCCGTAAACCGTGTACAGAGGTTTTATGAAATGATCATGGCGGGAACCTCCGTGATGTCTTTTTCGTGTGCTTATGTGATCATAAGCCATATATACGGTCTTATGCAGAGCGGGCAGGGTGAACCCGGGCCACTGCTGCGTGTGCTTATGAACGCTTGGGCCGGCGGAAGGGACTTTGTGCTGCTTTTGCTGATATGCCTGTCCTGTGTGATAAATTCGATACTTGATATGATCATCATACCGGTCAAGGCATTGTCAAAAGAGGAAAAGGCTACGATAAGGATGCTCGGTATGTTTTATGTGATCATCATCCTGCTTATATTAAACAGGGTCGGAGATGAGAGCGAATACAACCCTGTGATGATGTATTATCTGGGATTGATGGTCGGGCGGTTCGTTTACTTTGATGCTTCATTCGGGGATTTTGTGGATGCCCTGAAAAATGTGATAAAGGATATATACCAGCTGCTTCTCGGACTGATACTTACGGGCGTGCTTACGGGCATAGGTTTTTCGGCCGGCTACCTGCTTGAGCGCAACTATTGCATAGTCGGGGTGTTTTACACCAATCTGTTTATGCTCTCTGCGGTGTTTGTGCTGCATCACAGCCACCTGCTGAATCTGATCATAAAGAAACCGCGTGAAGATGCCAAAGAAACAGCCGCCGATACACAAAAATATCCCGCCAGAGACAGGTATGAGGATGAATACGAAGAAGATGCCTATGATGATGCGGATTATTATGAAGACGAAGAATACTACGGCAATGAGGGATATTATGACGATCCCGGTAATGAACAGGGATACTATGACGGGCAGGGATATTATGATGATTGCCAAAAACCGTGGTAATGTATTATACTTTAGCTGTGTACAGCGTTTTTAAGACAGTCTGCCGGAGTGTCGCACAGATGACGGTGATATGGAGACCGTAGTAATATAAACGCAAGCGGGAGCAGATTTACGTATGGAGATAGTCACCAGCAGAGATGTCTGCATACTTTGCCGTGAAATATTAAGGCTGATAAACAGAAAAATATCGGATCACAGTTCAAGAGTCGGATATATCCTGTACAGGATGCTTCAATGTGAGGATAAGCACGAGGATTTTGAACTGGCTGAATATGCGCTTTTGGGCATGCTTCATGATATAGGGGCATTCAAGGTGGATGCCGATACCGATGTGCTGAAATTTGATATGACAGATGTGATGCCGCATTCTATCTACGGCTCTCTTTTTATGAAATATCTGTCCCCTTTGGGCGATGAACGTTCAAAGGTGATCATGTATCATCACATAGATTATAAGCAGATCGCCGATGTGAACTTTGAATATAAGGATATAGCCAATTACCTGAATCTTGCCAATCTTGTTGACATATACAACAACTCGGGGGTGAGGTTTGATTTTAACCGCCTGTCAAATTATGTGGGTACAAAGTTTTCAAAACAGGCCTTCGACCTGTGCGCCCAGGCTCAGGTGAAATATGAGCTGTTTGACAAGCTGAAAAACGGCCGGTACAGGGATGAACTGGATGAGGTTTTTTCAAACATCATGCTTTCCGACGGTGAAAAGAATAAATTCGTGGAAATGCTGATGTACATCTCGGGATTCAGGGACGAATACAATGTAATAAATACCGTAACAACCACCTGCGTTGCAATGGAAATAGCCGAAAGGATAAATGAGTCCCTATCCGATGAAGAGATGAGTACGTTGTATTACGCATCAATACTTCATGATATCGGAATGCTTTCCGTGCCGCTTGAGATAATCGAAGCACCCAGAAAACTCACACCGGAAGAGTATGCAAGGATGAAGCAGCACGTGGAAGTGGCGGATACGCTTTTAAGAGGCAGGGTAAATGATGTGGTGGCAGATGCGATATTAGCCCATCATGAAAGGGGAGACGGCTCGGGATATCCTAATCATAAGGATTCGGCAAATATGAATATGATAGCAAAGATCCTGCAGGTGGCGGATACCGTCACCGGTCTTACCTGTCAGAGAGCTTATCATCCTTCAAAGCCGAAGGATGCCGTCATACAGATACTGACTGATGAAGTCGATCATAACCGGTTCCACAGAGGAGTGGTAATGACCTTCATCAATTCCTATGATGATATAATGGAAGTCGTGGCAAGGCGGGCAAAGGAGATCACGGCAAACTGGAGCACGCTCAATAAGCAGTACGAGCTCGTGCAGAGATCGCTCATGAAAAAGCCGGTACAAAAGTAGGGAGAACAGACTGATGGATACACAAGAATTTAAGAATGTTACCATATTACTGCCTGCGATGGATGAAACCTATTCACTCAGTCGCACGGTCGAGATAATAACCGATACCTGTAAAAAAGAGGATCTTGCGGAGATCATAATCATAGTATGTGACAGGACGGAGGAAAAGACCCTTAAGACCGCAAAGAATATCATAGAGCAGTACGGGGACAGGGTCAGCATTTACATACACGAACAGAGTCTTCCGTTTGTGGGAGGCGCGATAAGAGAGGGGATCGATCTTGCGAAAGGCTCCCATGTCGTGATGATGTCGAGTGATCTTGAAACCGATCCCAATGTGATACAGAAATTTATCCGGGGAGCAAAAAAGTACCCGGACAGGATCATTACGGCTACACGCTGGAGAAAAGGCGGCGGATTTGAACATTACAACAAGGTAAAGCTCGTCTGCAATCTGATTTTTGAGCGGAGCATAGGCTTACTATACGGAGTGGGGCTTACGGATCTGACTTATGCTTACAGGATATTTCCGACGGCACTTATGCAGAGTATAAAGTGGGAAGAGCTTAAGCACCCGTTCTTTCTGGAGACGGCGTTGAAGCCCTTAAGACTCGGGGTGAAATTTACAGAGACTCCGGCTCATTGGGCCGCGCGGACGGAAGGAAATTCCCAGAACAGTTTTTTTGCCAATTTTAAGTATTTTAAGACAGCTTTTCATAACAGGTGCCTTAAAAGAGAAGATATCCTCAAGGAAGAATATTTATGAGCAAGCCGGCAAAAAACAGATTTCATATCGAACTGAAAACGGATCTCGATAAAAGCCGTTTTTTCACTCAGATCGGCTTTATCATCACAGCGGTTCTTCTGGGATGGCAGTCGGACGATTCCTATCATGGCTATGTGATGGTCAAGCATCTGATAGAGGGGAACGGCTTTGTCTATAATATAGGGGAGCGTGTCTGCGCGACTACAAGCCCGCTTTATACATTATCGGTAGCGATACCGTATTTTTTTACAAGAGAGATGTTTTTTACCTCGATGCTGCTTGATGTGGTCTATTCTGCCATAGCCTATTATATTTTTGCTTATAAGATGTGCCGTTCAAAGGAGCAGGTCATGACAGGCTTTTTGGCACTTATCGGAAGCAGGGCCTTTGTAAGCTATACCACCTCCGGACTTGAAAACAGCCTTATGTTTCTCATATCGGCATTATTTTTGTGGCAGTATTATACACACGATAAATTCGAAAAAAAGCAGCTCTTAGCTCTGGCATTTACGTTTGCGGGGATCGCTTTAGTCAGGATGGATCTTGTTTTAATGTTCATACCCATGATTGTCTGGGTGTTTCTGCTAAAAAGGGAAAAGACCACGTTTTTGCAGGCTGTGGGGATCACCTTTGCGGGGCTGTCACCGTTTATCCTCTGGGAATTGTTCTCTCTGTTTTATTACGGATTCCCCGTTCCGAATACGGCGTATGTGAAAATAGGGACAGGCATATCCTCTCTTGAATATTTCAAGCACGGCGTACTGTATGCGTGGTATACGGCGCTCGATGATATAGTGGTGCTTATAGTTCCTCTGATTTTTATAGTGATTACCCTTATAGTCAGAAAAGAAAAATATATCCTTACCTCTGCGGGTATTGTGCTTTACGGACTCTATGTGCTGAGGATAGGCGGAGATTTTATGATGGGAAGGCATTTTACGGTAATGCTTTTTGTAAGTGTCCTTTCCTGCACCATGATGATGAACAGAGAGAAGGATTATTTTGATTCCGTAAGGAAGATAAGGGCATTTTTCGGTGCCGCAGTGATGGCGGCGGTGGTATGGTCGTTTACCTTCGGGTCAACCATAGGCTCGCAGTATATGTACGGACATAAATACAGCTCTTCGATATCCGATGAGAGAGAAAATTATTCCAATACCACGGGCTTTTACAACAACCTTGTAGCTCTTAAACGCACCGGCAGAATGTGTGTGGAAGATACGTGGAACTATCAGGCAACGGAAGAACTGAGACAGATGAATTTTACGGGCGGTATACTTGAAAATGCGGCGGGCATACTGGTTTATTATAATTCCGATCTGTACCTTAACGATACCTATTGTCTCGGAGACCCGCTCCTGTCAAAGCTGCCTGCGGTGTATGATCCAAACTGGAGGGTCGGACATCTAAGGAGAGAGGTTCCGAAAGGATACAGGGAAAGCGTGAGAGAAAATAAAAATCTCATAGAAAATGAGAGCCTTCATGAATACTATGATAAGATCCTTCTTATAACAAGGGGAAAGCTGATTGACGGTGAAAGAATTAAGACTATAATAAATATGAATTTGGGAAGATATGATCATCTTATAGATGAATATATGAGATCCGGAAGGGATTGATACAGATGAAAAAGAAAACATTTGGGTTCTTTATGGGTATCGCGGCAATGCTCTGTCTTGCCGGATGCGGTGTATCCGATAAAGCGGCTGAGGCGGATAATGTCATGGAAGAGACCGGTGAGACAGAGGATATGACACAGGATGACGTGGCAGAGGAAGTGGTCTTTTCTTCACAGGCATCCGATGAAGTGCAGGAGAGCGCGGCTGATATATTGGAAAGAAAGATAAATGAATTCAATGTAAGCATACCGTTCGGGGACAGCATTGAGACTCTGGGGGCGGATAATATCAAGGAATGGATAACCGTCACCGATGACAGTATATCCGCGGTGGATGAAGAAGCGGTAAGGGAGTATGTAAATTCTCTTTCAAAAAAATACGATACATTCGGTATAAACCGGAGCTTTAAAACCCATGAGGGAAATACCGTAACCGTCGCAGGCGGAGATTTCGGGTGGTGGATGGACAGAGGCACTACCACAAAGGAGCTTGCCGAAAGAGTTAAAAATCTTGAGAGCGGTGAATTTACACCGGTTTATTTCGGAACCGGACTCGGATACGGCAATTCGGAAAATGATATCGGAAATACATATGTGGAGATCGATCTGGATGCGCAGCATCTGTACGTGTATCAAAACGGAAGCACGGTGACAGAATCGGATTTTGTGTCGGGCGGTCTCTTAAAAGGAAACGGCACCCCGACAGGCACATACGGTATCACCTATAAGGAAAGGGATGCCACGCTGGTCGGAGAAAATTATTCTTCGGCGGTATCATACTGGATGCCGTTTAACGGAAATGTGGGAATGCACGATGCGAGCTGGAGAAGCTCCTTCGGCGGAACGATATATTATATGAGCGGTTCACATGGCTGTATAAATCTTCCGAAAGACAAGGCGGGGGAGATATACGGGATCGTGGAGAAGGGTGAGCCGGTAGTGGTTTACGGTACTGTAACCAAGGAACAGGCAATAGCAAATCTTTCGGATGAGGAAAAGCTTGTGGCAATGCAAAAGGGATACATCCCTATGTCCGATGAGGTGGCACTTATGCTGCTTCAGCAGCAGGCACTTGCGGTGCAGGCGGCAGGGCAGGCAGCGGAGGCAGGGCAGGCGGCAGACCCAAATGCGGCAACTGACCCAAATGCGGCAACTGACCCCAATGCGGCAGCAGATCCGAATGCGGGAGCGGAAGGAGCGCAATGAATAAAAAGATCATGGAACATGGACATGAGATACTGGCTTCCAAGAACTATGACAGTATGAAGGATTTTATCCAGCACGGGAGCATTTCGGTGCATGAGCACTGCCTAAGGGTGGCCGAGATGAGTCTTAAGATAAACGA
>JAGBOJ010000108.1 GCA_017633935.1 Lachnospiraceae bacterium
TAAGATATTCAAATAAGGGAACCTACGGCAAGGTGCTTTTGATAGCGGGATCTGAAAATATGGCGGGTGCCGCGGTGCTGTGTACACTTGCCGCCTTAAAGAGCGGATGCGGTATGGCAAGGGTATATACTCAGGAAAAAAACAGGGTGATCCTGCAGGAAACAGTCCCGGAGGCGATAGTCACAGGTTATACAAACGAGGAGCCTTTAAAGGGAATCGAAGAATGTCTTAAATGGTGCGATGTGATAGCGGTGGGACCCGGACTTTCGCAGTCGGAGCCCGCACGTATCATTGTCAGATACATACTTGAAAATGCGGATGTGCCAATGGTCATTGATGCGGATGCCTTAAACATAATAGCCGATGACCCCGATATTTTAAGCGGCTTTAACAGAAATATAGTGATAACGCCGCATGTCGGTGAGATGTCCCGTCTTACAGGCATACAAAAAAGGGATATTTCAGATCATCTGCCGGAGACGGCAGCAGACTTTGCCAAAAGCTATAATGTGGTATGCGCATTAAAGGATGCAAGAACCGTGATAGCGGATGAGACGGGCAGGATATGTGTTAATATAAACGGTAACAGCGGAATGGCTACGGCAGGAAGCGGGGATGTGCTCACCGGCATAGTCTCATCGCTTTTAGCACAGGGGACAGATCCCTTTAAGGCGGCATATACAGCCTGTGCCGTACACGGAAGAGCAGGGGATGCGGCTGCAGAAAAGCTTACAGAAGCCGGAGTTTTAGCGAGGGATATAATAAATGAGATCAGATGAATTCAGGATCAGGGCTGATATAGACCTTGACGCCCTTATCTTTAATATGGAAAGCATGAAGAAAGCCTTAAGTGCGGGCACCGGCATGATAGCCGTGATAAAAAGCGATGCCTACGGACACGGCGCGGTTTATGCAGCACACACACTTGAAGCCCTGTCGTATCTGTGGGGCTTTGCGGTGGCCACTATAGACGAGGCTGTCAGGTTAAGGGAAAACGGTGTAAAAAAGCCTGTTCTCATACTGGGACCGGTCTACAGTGATTATTACGATGCGGCGGTAAGGTACGATATAAGACAGGTGATATTTACAAAAGAGGAAGCCGATGCGCTTTCTAAGGAGGCAAAAAGGCAGGGGAAAAAGGCCTATGCCCATATAGCGGTGGATACCGGAATGGGAAGGATCGGGGTAAGCTGTGATGATGAGGGAGTAAAGACGGTAAAAGAGATCACAGAGTATGAGGATATCGAATTTGAAGGCATCTTTACTCATTTTCCCAAGGCGGATATTAAGGATATATCCTTTACGCTTAAGCAGACAGAGTGCTTTAAGGGATTTATATCGAAGCTTAAAGAAAAGGGTGTGACCTTTAAGCTTCATCATTGTGCGAATTCGGCATGCATAATGAATATAAGACAGGCCGATATGGATCTTGTGAGGGCGGGGATCAGTCTTTACGGGCTTATGCCCTCAAAGGATGTGGAAAAAAGCATTGAACTTAAGCCGGTACTTGCGCTCAAAAGTCATATAGTTTATATTAAAGAGGTTGCGCCCGGAACGGAGATAAGCTACGGGGGCACATTTAAGGCCGATAAAACCATGAAGATAGCAACGATCCCGGCAGGCTACGGGGACGGATATCCGAGAGGACTTTCAAATAACGGCAGTGTGCTCATACGTGGGAAAAGGGCTAAGATCACGGGACGGGTCTGCATGGATCAGTTTATGGTTGACATAACTGATATCCCCGATGCGGAGCTTTATGATGAAGTAACGCTTGTGGGATGTGATAAGGATGATCGTATAACAATGGAAGAGCTTGCTTCAATGTATGAGGGAGGCTTTAATTATGAGATACCCTGCCAGCTTACGGCAAGGGTGCCGAGGATTTATTACAGGGAAGGAAAGAGATGCCTTTTAAGCTGAAATTCTTAAAGAGCAGGGGCGAGGACGAATTTGAAGACGAGATAAAGTCCATAGTGAGCGAGGGTACGGATTCGGGAAATATCGAGGAACCCGAGGCGAGGATGATAAACAATATCTTCGAGCTTGATGACAAGGAAGCGCGCGATATCATGACCCACAGGGAAAATGTGACGGGCTTTGAGGGAGGGATGATACTCGACGATGTCATAAAGCAGATGATAAACAGCGTAAACACCAGATTTCCGGTCTATGAGGAAAATATCGATAATATAATCGGTATAATCTTCTTTAAGGATGCAGTAAAGGCCGGTATAAACGAAGAGCTTAAGGCAAGGCCCATAGCGGAGATTGAAAATCTGGTAAAGGATGCCGTGTTCATTCCCGAGACGAGGAAGATCGATACCCTGTTTCGTGCGATGCAGGCCAGAAAGATACATATGGTCATAGTCGTGGACGAGTACGGACAGACCTCGGGAATAGTCACTATGGAGGATATTCTTGAGGAGATCGTCGGAAATATCCTTGATGAGTATGATGTGGACGAGTCCAATATCAGGAAGCTCGGCGGTGATACATATATAATAAACGGGCTTACGGACTTAAGCGAGCTGGAGGAGACACTTGATATCACCTTCCCGGATGAGGGAGTGGAAACCCTTAACGGATTTTTAACGGCTACTTTGGGGCATGTACCGAAATCGGGGGAGATTTTTGAGACGGACTACGGGGGCTATAAATTCCATGTGGTCCAGATAAGAAATCATGTGATACAAAAGGTCAGGGTACAGAAGAATAAAGACGAAGAGGAATCGAAAGGAGATTAAAGATGTCAGGACATTCAAAATTTGCAAATATCAAGCATAAGAAGGAAAAAAATGATGCGGCAAAGGGCAAGATCTTTACCATAATCGGACGTGAGATCGCGGTTGCCGTAAAGGAGGGCGGACCCGATCCTTCAAATAATTTCAAGCTTGCGACGGTGATCGCAAAGGCAAAGGCCAACAATATGCCGAATGATACCATAGAGAGAGGCATAAAAAAGGCTTCGGGCGATGCGGGAAATGTCAATTACGAGTACTGCACCTATGAGGGCTACGGACCGGCAGGGATAGCTATCATCGTAAATACGCTTACAGACAATAAAAACAGGACAGCCGCTAATGTCCGTTCGGCTTTTACGAAGGGCAGCGGAAATATGGGGACTCCCGGCTGTGTTTCCTTTATGTTTGATGAAAAGGGACAGATCATAATCGACAGACAAGAGTGCGATATGGCAGCCGATGACCTTATGATGATGGCTCTTGATGCGGGTGCGGAGGATTTTTCGGAGGAAGAGGACAGCTTTGAGATAATAACCGATCCGGCGGATTTCGATAAGGTCCGTGAGACTTTGGAAAAAGAGGGGATCGCAATGGCATCTGCCGATGTGGTAATGCTGCCCCAGAATTATGTGGAGCTTTCCAATGAGGATGATGTAAAGAAGCTTGAAAGGCTGCTTGAGCTTCTTGAAGACGATGATGATGTGCAGGCCGTATATCACAACTGGAACGAGTAAAAGAATGCTGTCATGAGGGAGACTCTGTATTTTCTGTTCGGAAAAGAATACGGTGATTATCTGCTAAGCAGTAATATTGCGTATATAGCATCAGCTGCAGCCGTTCTTACTGTGGGCTTGAGTGTTTTTATCGCAGTTTATCTGACCCGAAGGAAAAACCGGAGTCTGCCCGTAAAGCCAAAGGCAGACGGGAAGCCTGAGGCGGAAGAAAAGCCAAAGGAAGAAGAAAAGCCGGAGTCAGAGGAAAAGTTAAAGACAGAGGCTGAAGAGAGCCCGAAGGCTGAAGAAAATATAAAGGCAGAGAAAAAAGACGGGACAGGAGATAAGAAGGCGGAAGAAGGCAGACCCGTGGAAGAAGAAAAGCCTGAGGGAGACTTAAATGACAATATACCGGTCGATGAAAAGCCGGGAATGATAAAGAATCCGCTTAAGGTGCCTCCTGTAAAGGAGCGCAGTGTGCCGGATTATGATTATGAAGTTTCAGAAGAAGACGATTATGATATAAAGTGAAATGAAGTGGAACCCCGATACCGAATTTGAAATAAACAGATATGTGTTTGCAAGTAAAAAGATATTAAAGCCGGTGACGCTGTCCGTGATCGCGGATCTCCATAACTGCTTTTACGGAAGAAACAATGACAGGCTTTATGAAGCGGTATTAAATGAAAGGCCGGATGCCGTGATCATCGCCGGAGATCTGATAGAGGCGGGGATCAGGGCTGAGGAGACGGAAGGACTTAAGCTTTTATACAGGCTTTCAAAAAGGCTTCCGGTCTATTACGGAGTGGGGAACCACGAAAAAAAGCTGTTTTTAACGGATAAGTATTTGCGGCAGCGGGACGAGCTTACAGCAGGCTTAAAAAAATGCGGAGTAAAGCTTATCTCAAATAAAAGCTATAGCTTTAAGGATACCGGAGTCGTGATAACCGGTCTTGATATACCGCATGAATATTACAGAAGGATAGTGCATAAGAAGATCACGGCCGGACAACTGTATGCTCTTATGGGACGGCCCGACAGGGCTTATTATAATGTCCTTATAGCGCATGATCCGTCGCATTTTGACACCTATGCCGCCTACGGTCCGGATCTGGTGCTTTCGGGGCATGTTCACGGAGGGATAATAAGACTGCCGCTTTTAGGCGGTGTGCTTTCACCGGAGTATAAGCTTTTCCCGAAATACGATGCGGGAATATACGAAAAGAAAAAGACAAAAATGCTGTTGAGCCGGGGACTCGGCTCACATACGGTGAATTTAAGGATAAACAATAAGCCGGAGCTTATCACAGTGAGGTTGGAAAATGGAGACTATTGAGGTAAAGCTGGAATCCTTTGAGGGACCGCTCGACCTTTTACTGCACTTAATAGATAAAAACAAGGTGGACATATATGATATCCCGATTTCGCTTATCACGGGACAGTATATGGAATATCTCGACAATATGAGTGAAGAGGACCTGTCAAAGATGAGCGACTTTGTGGTGATGGCCTCGACACTTCTTGATATCAAGTGCAGAATGCTGCTCCCCAAGGAGGTAAACGAGGAAGGCGAGGAGATAGACCCGAGGACGGAGCTCGTTCAAAAGCTGCTCGAATACAAGATCTACAAATATATGTCCTATGAACTGAAGGATATGCAGATAGATGCAGGGCATTTCCTTTTTAAGAGTTCCTCGATGCCGAAGGAAATAGCGGATATGAAAGCTCCGGTTGATTATGAAAAGCTTTTGGGGGATACCACACTTAAAAAGCTGAACGATATCTTTCAGGAGATGCTCAGACGTCAGGAAAATAAGGTCGATCCGATAAGATCCAAGTTCGGCAGGATAGAAAAGGAAGAGGTAAACGCGGAGGAAAAGCAGAAATATATCAGGGATTATGCAAGTACACACAAAAAATTCTCGTTCAGGCAGCTCCTTTCGGATTCTCATTCAAGACAGGAGATCATAGTTACCTTTCTTGTGGTGCTGGAGATGATGAAGACCGGCGAGTTTTCGGTCACTCAGAACAGCTATGAAGATGATATAAATATAGAGGTGTTACAGGCGGCATGAAAAGCAAAAAACTTCAATCGGTAATAGAGGGAATACTGTTTGCGCTGGGTTCGGCCGTAGAGATAGACAGGCTTTCGTTAGTCACGGGTGAAGAACGCATTGATATTGAGTTTGCGATAGAGGCCTTAAAGGAGCGCTACGCAAAGGAAGAAAGCGGGATCACGATAATAAGCATAGATGACAAGGTGCAGCTTTGCACAAAGACAGAGCTGTATGAGTATCTGATAAAGGTCGCAAAGTCGCCTAAGGACTATGCTCTTACGGATACGGTCTTAGAGACATTGTCGATCGTTGCCTATAAACAGCCGGTGACCAAGATGCAGATAGAAAATATCAGGGGTGTAAGCTCCGACCATGCGGTAAACAAGCTTCTTGAATATGATCTGATAAAGGAGCTCGGCAGGCTTGACGCACCCGGTCATCCGATACTTTTCGGCACCACGGAGGAATTCCTGCGTGCCTTCGGCGTAAGCTCGATAGAGGATCTGCCGGAGCTTAATACTGATAAGGTCGAGTCGTTCAGAAAGCAGGCAGAGGAAGAGGCGGATGAAAAGCTTTCGGAAAATGTGGATGTCGGAGTATAAAATTCCTTTAAATATATTTTTTCATATGATATACTTGACCACAGTGCATTGAATTAAGCATATTTGCTTTTAAATCAATATTATTATCTAAATGGAGGTCAAAAATGAGCAATCTCACATCAAGCTCAGCGGGCAGGAGAATAGCGGCTCTGCTCGATGAAAACAGTTTCGTTGAGATCGGCGAAAAGGTTACGGCCAGAAATACCGATTTCAATCTCGAAACGAAGAAGGCCCCGGGAGACGGTGTGATCACCGGCTACGGTGTCATTGACGACGTTCTTGTTTACGTGTACAGCCAGGATGCTTCGGTACTTGCCGGAAGTATCGGTGAAATGCATGCCAGGAAGATCGTTAATCTTTACAAGCTGGCGATGAAGACAGGAGCACCGGTAATAGGGCTTATCGATTCGGCAGGCTTAAGGCTCGAGGAGGCTACTGATGCCCTTTATGCTTTAGGCAGGATTTATAAGAATCAGGCGGAGGCATCCGGTATAATTCCCCAGATCACCGCTGTATTCGGAGACTGCGGCGGAGGACTCGCCTTAATCCCCGGACTTACGGACTTTACATTTATGGAGGGCAAGAAGGCAAAGCTTTTTGTGAATTCTCCCAATGCCGTAAAGGACAATTACGAAGAAAAATGTGATACGGCTTCGGCTGATTTTCAGAGCAGCGAGTGCGGTACGGTTGACTTTGTTGCATCAGAGGATGAGATCTTAAGCTCCATCAGGAGACTTATTTCCTTCCTTCCTTCAAACAACGAGGATGATGCGCTGATCGACTGCACGGATGATCTTAACAGGGCTTCATCTGTTATAGCTTCATGCACCGGAGATACGGCGGCTGCTTTTGCCGAGATAGCCGATAATAACGATTTTATCGAGACCAAGGCAGAGTACGGCAAGTCAATGGTGACCGGCTTTATCCGTCTTGACGGCCAGACCGTCGGATGTATAGCAAACAGGACTGAGATCACCGGAGAAGACGGAAAGCCGGCTGAGAAGTTCGACCCCGTCCTTACCGTAAGCGGCTTAAAGAAGGCGGCAAAGTTCGTCAGGTTCTGCGACGCATTCAATATTCCAATCCTTACGCTGACAAATACGAAGGGATACTGCACATGCAAATGTGCCGAGAAAAACATAGCGGCAGCAGCTTCCGCTTTTGTATATGCTTTGGCGGACAGCTCGGTTCCCAAGGTTAACGTATATGTCAAGGAAGCCTTTGGAACGGCGGCGGTCGTTATGAACTCAAAGGCTGTAAGTGCCGATTACACATATGCATGGCCGGATGCAAAGATCGGCTCAATGGATGCAAAGAACGCTGCATCCATTATGTATGACGGACAGGCACAGTCGGTGATCGACGAGAAGGCAAAGGAATATGACGAGCTTCAGACAAGCGCAAAGTCTGCTGCTGCAAGAGGCTATGTTGATACGATCATTGCTCCGGAGGATACGAGAAAGTATGTGATCGGAGCTTTCGAGATGCTCTACAGAAAGAGGGAGCTGAAACCCGAAAAAAAGCACGGCACGGTTTAAGGAAAGGATGAGAAGAGCATGAAAAATATTATGAAAAGAAATTTAATAATTTCATGTATCCTTGTACTTTCATTTGTCTGCTTCGGGTGCGCGAAAAAGGGAGAAAATCTTCCCATAAGCGAAACCGCAAGGGCTTCGGCTGCCGGTATCATTAACGGCATCAGCAGTATGGACGGAGAATATACCGAAGAGCTGCTTGCCATGGATGCCGGTGAGATAGAGGATTTCTTTAAGAACTACGGCTACTCCGTTGACGGCTCGGCTTTTTTATCGGGTGTTAACGGATATATGGATGCCGTAGAGGAAATGGGCGGCGTGAATAGTATTGGCGAGCCCGTGCTGGAATCCGATGATGAGAGCATCACAGCAAGATTTGCTGTAGACGGACAGATAAGGGATGCTGAAATTGTTGTGACGATGAACGAGAGGAACAAGATCGAGTCCATCACCACAAACTGCCACTATACATTCGGTGAGAATATGGAAAAGGCCGGACTCAATACATTGCTGGGTATGGGAACAACGTTTGTTATCCTCATATTCTTAAGTATCATAATAGGTCTGTTCAAGTATATTCCCGATATACAGGAGAAGTTCACAAAGAAGGAAACGGCTGCTTCATCAACTGCGGCGGCTGTTGATAACACCATTAACCAGATCATTGAAAAGGAGGAGTCAGTCGACGACGGCGAGCTCATCGCAGTGATCTCGGCGGCGATTGCGGCTTATGAAAGTGCTGCAGGAGGCGCTGCTACGGGCGGAGACGGTTTTGTGGTCCGTTCTATCAGACGCAGATAATTTAATTTATAATCTATAGGAGAAAAGAATATGAAAAACTATACTATTACTGTAAATGGAACTACATATGATGTAACCGTTGACGAGGCAGGAGCTGCTGCACCGGTAGCTGCATCCGCACCCAAGGCTGCTCCCAAGGCGGCACCGGCACCCGCACCTAAGGCTGCTTCGGCAGGAGCAGGCTCTATAAGGGTTGAGGCAGGAGCTGCCGGAAAGGTATTCAGGATTGAAAAGAGTGTCGGAGATGCCGTAAAGAAGGGTGACGCTGTCATCACCATCGAGGCTATGAAGATGGAGATCCCCGTTGTTGCTCCTCAGGACGGTACTGTTGCCAGCATCGACTGCGCGGTTGGAGATGCCTGCGAGGCGGGCGGACTTCTTGCTACTTTGAAATAATTTGACTGGGAGGTCAGCAAATGGATTATATTGTAAATACAATCACAAATCTGGCAAGCCAGTCAGCGTTCACTACGATGAGTGCCGGAAACGTCATAATGATCGTCGTAGCGTGCGTATTTCTGTATCTTGCCATTGCCAAGGGCTTTGAGCCCCTGTTGCTGGTACCGATCTCTTTCGGTATGCTGCTTGTAAATATTTATCCCGATATCATGGCAGAGGGCGGCCTTTTGCACTATTTCTACAAGCTGGACGAATGGGCGATCCTTCCTTCACTGATATTTATGGGTGTCGGAGCGATGACGGACTTCGGTCCCCTTATCGCAAATCCCAAGAGCTTCTGGCTTGGAGCGGCTGCGCAGTTCGGTATATTCACTGCTTATTTCGGAGCGATAGCCTTCGGCTTCAATGACAGGGCTGCAGCGTCGATATCCATAATCGGAGGTGCAGACGGTCCTACATCCATCTTCCTTGCATCAAAGCTCGGACAGACCGATATTCTGGGACCCATCGCGGTTGCGGCTTATTCTTATATGTCACTGGTGCCGGTAATCCAGCCGCCTATAATGAAGCTTCTTACCACGGAGAAGGAAAGAAAGATCAAGATGGAGCAGTTAAGACCCGTTAGCAAGCTTGAAAAGATACTGTTCCCTATCATAGTAAGTGTTGTAGTATCTCTGATACTTCCGACCACGGCTCCTCTTATCGGTATGCTGATGCTCGGAAACCTGTTCCGTGAGTGCGGAGTGGTAAGGCAGCTTACAGAGACAGCTTCCAATGCACTTATGTACATCGTTGTTATCCTTCTTGGTACTTCTGTAGGAGCTACCACAAGTGCGGAGGCATTCCTTAACGCTACTACTCTTAAGATAGTTGCACTCGGTCTTATCGCGTTTATGTTCGGTACCGCAGCGGGAGTGCTGCTGGGTAAGGTGATGTGTATAGCCACAAAGGGTAAGATAAATCCTTTGATCGGCTCAGCGGGAGTTTCAGCGGTGCCTATGGCGGCACGTGTGTCGCAGAAGGTCGGTGCCGAGACAGACCCGACAAATTTCCTGCTCATGCATGCTATGGGACCCAATGTTGCCGGAGTTATCGGTACGGCGGTCGTAGCCGGAACCTTTATGGCGGTGTTCGGAATCGTCTGATAAAATGGTTTTTTCTTGAAGGTATGATCCTTTTAAGACAACAGGCTGTCTTAAAGCAAAGATAAGGAGGTTACCGTTATGGGAATGACAAACAAACAATTTCAGGGGTTTGTTAGACTTACGATCTCACAGTTGGAGAGGGCTTTGGAAAAATCACCTGATAATGAAGAGTTAAAAAAATTGCTGAACATTTATCAGTCGATGCTTGAAGATGGCAATTAAAAATACGACCGGTGTAGCGTTTCAAAGAGTCATTGAAACGAAACACTGGTATGAGATTAACAGATAGTAAAGATGCCTGATGACAGCCGGTCACGGAAATATCGGGCAGCACAACCCTAATACAGGAGGAATAAAAGAAATGGCAGATACAAAAAAGAAAGTCGGTATTACCGAAACCATTCTGCGTGATGCGCATCAGTCGCTCATTGCTACAAGAATGCCGACCGAAGTGATGCTTCCGATCCTCGATACAATGGAGAAGGTCGGATATCACTCAATAGAGTGCTGGGGCGGAGCTACATTTGATTCCTGTCTCCGTTTCCTTAAGGAAGATCCGTGGGTAAGACTCAGAAAGATCAAGGAAAAGTGCAAGACGACACCTCTGCAGATGCTCTTCAGAGGACAGAACATCCTCGGTTATTCACATTATTCGGATGATGTTGTCGAGTATTTTGCGCAGAAATCCGTTGCAAACGGTATCGATATCGTAAGGATATTTGACTGCTTAAATGACTTAAGAAACCTTGAGACAGCGGTAAAGGCCACCAAGAAGGAGGGAGGACATGCACAGATAGCCCTTTCCTATACTCTCGGTGATGCATATACACTTGATTACTGGAAGGATATCGCAAAGAGGATCGAAGATCTCGGAGCAGATTCGATCTGTATAAAGGATATGGCAGGACTTCTTCTTCCTCAGCCCGCATATGAGCTGGTTAAGGCCATGAAGTCAAATACAAGCCTTCCCATCCAGCTTCATACACACTATACCTCAGGTGTGGCTTCAATGACCTATCTTAAGGCGATAGAGGCAGGAGTTGATGTTATCGACTGTGCTTCTTCACCTCTTTCAATGGGAACTTCACAGCCCGCTACCGAGGTTATGGCAAAGGCTCTTCAGGGTACGGAGTACGATACGGGTCTTGATATGGAGCTTCTTATAAAGGTTGCAAAGCATTTCGAGCCCTACCGCGAGGAGTGCTTAAAGAGCGGTCTTTTAAGCCCGAAAGTTATGGGTGTGAATATCAATACCTTAAGATATCAGGTGCCCGGCGGAATGCTTTCAAATATGATAAAGCAGCTTGACGAGCAGGGTAAGGGAGATAAGCTTAATGAGGTGCTTGAAGAGGTGCCCAGAGTTCGTAAGGATTTCGGTGAGCCGCCCCTTGTTACTCCTTCATCACAGATCGTCGGCACACAGGCGGTTATGAACGTGCTTATGGGTGAGAGGTATAAGGTTGCTACAGAGCAGACCAAGGA
>JAGBOJ010000109.1 GCA_017633935.1 Lachnospiraceae bacterium
CCTCCACGGCTTTTCCTGCTCCTGCCACTGTCGAAAGCTCCGCTCCTGCGGCACTCACTCCCGAACCCATTACCATGGAAGCTGCTAAAATCATTGCAAGTATCGATTTAAATCTCTTTTTTCTCATTTCCCTCACCCGATTTTTCCGACACTATTGTCGTTTCCATATTCATGACATCCGTGTCATTTTTTAAGCATAGTTATGCCATTACGCAACAATCAGGAATAATATAACACTACTTTACATAAAATGCAAACATAATGCTGAAAATTATGTAAATTAAAATTATGACATCCTTGTCACAATATAAGTCGCACTTTCCCACACCGAAAGCAGCAGAGCGTTTAAAGATGCGCCCTGTAAGCAGGAAACGGATAAATCCGTTTCCTGATGATCATTCGTCCTCAGATTTGTTGAATGTCGCCTGATATGTATTTACCGGCAGATCGTAATTTATAGCCTGATCGTTTAAGATCTTAAGCAGATCACCCACATTATCCTTTGTCACATACACCCCAAAGCCCTGCGCCAAAAGCTCGGGATCTGTCTTGTCATAATAGACCGTATCTATTATGTACTCTCCGACTGCGGGACAGAAATGTGAGGTTTCATAATAATTGCTGTAATCAAGGGTAACATTATTAAAGCCCGAAAAATTCCAGTAATCGGTCACCTCCGCAAGCTCCTCAAGGAACACGAGATAACCGTTATCCATCGCTTTAGCATAGGTCATGGCATGGAGCGGATTTGTAAAAAATCTCAGATTTATATCATACTCCTTACAAAGCTCCTTTATCTCCCTTATATCGTCAAGCGCTTCCTCCCTCGGATAATAATAATCCGACCACCACGCCTTTGCGCCCTCCGCATTAAAGGCCGGAACTATGTGCAGGTTTTCCGTGCCGGTATTTAACATCCTTTCCGTATAATCGTGGTCATCATAACCCTCCCTTGCCTGCTTGCGCATGGTCTCTATAGACTCAACAAGGGTCTTTAAGTCAAAATATCTTAAATAGAAGGAAACCTTATCCGAGAAGCTCCCTTCCCACGGAAAAGGCAGTCTGAAAAGCTGTCCGGTATGGAGGGCGGGATCGACAAAATATGTGATATCATCAAGCCCTATTGTGACATTCTTCGGTATGATACCGTGTTTGATCATTACCTTAAGATTATCGAGATGCTCTGCCGGCAGTCCTTCCGAATACATCATATCGTAATAATGCCCGTCATTAAATCTGGACACGTCAATAAAGCCCACCCTTGATGATCCGAAAAGGAACGAATCAAACTTATCCGGATGATCAAGGACATTCTTCATCTTCACATAATTTTTATTGGGCTCCACCCCGTTCTGTCTGGGATAAGAGGCATGAAAAATATTGTACGGATCGACGAAAACCGCGAAGGGTACGAAAATGACTGCCAATATGAGCGCAAATACAACTGATTTTAATATAAATCTCTTCATATTATTTATACACCTGTCATCTAAGGATCAGCTGTTAAAACTGGAAATAGATGAACTGCTGCTTAACTCCTCCGTTTAATGCGACAACTATCACAAAGGTAGTAAGCCCGACATAAACTATCCATCTTACAGGCATCTTAAGCTTTCCGAATTCCGCAAAAATATTCTTTTTAAGTGCTACAAAGTCTACAGCCATCACCACAGCCACGCACATAAGTATCCTGAGGAGCTTTCCTGTATAAAGTGTCGTGTCATTCAGCATCATAATGTATGAATTTACGGGATGACCAAGTCCTCTTGGCATATGGCTCACTATATAAAAGATATCCTGCACGCTGTTTGCCCTGAAAAAGCTCCACGCAAAGGAAACCAGTCCGAAGGTTAATATCCCGTGTCCGATATTCCACGGAATGCTCCTTTTGATATCCCTCTCCTTCATATTCCGGTATTCCTTCTTTCCAAAATGCCTGTGGCAGAAATCCTCCGTCACCTGATAAACACCGTGAAGCGCTCCCCAGAGTACATAGGTCCAGCTTGCCCCGTGCCAGAGTCCCGAAAGCAGGAAGGTAGTAAGGAGATTAAAATAATTCCTTAACTCACTGCACCTGTTGCCCCCGAGAGGGATATAAACATAATCCCGAAACCATGTTGAAAGAGAGATATGCCATCTTGACCAGAATTCCCTGACAGTCCTTGAATAATAGGGACTCTTGAAATTGGTCATAAGATCTATATTAAAAAGCTTTGCCGTTCCGATGGCTATATCCGAATATCCCGAAAAATCACAGTATATCTGTATGGTAAAAAATACCGTTGCGACTATTAACGTCAATCCGAAATAGAAACGGACATTATCAAAGATATAATCCACATATATCGTAAGAAGGTCTGCAAGCACCAGCTTCTTTGCGTATCCCCAGAGCATCTGTCTTAAGCCCTCAGACGCCTTTGCCTCATCAAACTGCCTTTCTTCAAAAAGCTGCGGCATCAGATCGCCCGCCCTTCCGATAGGTCCGGACATGATCTGAGGGAAAAATGATACAAAGAGCAGATATTTTATAAAATTATTCTCCGGAGCGACCTTGCCCCTGTATACATCAATGCAGTATCCTGCCGCCTGAAATGTAAAGAATGAAATACCCGCCGGCATCAGTATCTTTGCCGTCACATCCTGTACCGGAACAGAAAAGGCTCTCAAAACGGCAAAGAACGTATCTGCCGCGAAATTGAAATACTTAAAGAATGCCAGCATACCCAGACACAGGATCAGAGCCGTTATGAGCACAGCCTTTTTTTTCTTGTCATCCTGCGTTCTGTAAACGGCACGGGCCGCATACCATGTAATAAACGCATCCGCTATTATCAGTCCCACATAAGCCGGACCGCCGAACATATAGAACATAAGCGATGCGATCGTGAGCATTATATATCTGTATTTGTGAGGCAATGCCCAATACAGCAAAAAGACCACCGGCAAAAACAGAGCATAGCCATACGAAGTAAAGATCATATTTTCTTTCCGGTCAGCTTACTATCACCGTACCGGTATCTCCCTCTATCGCTTCCCTTGTCTTTGCAAGCGATGTAATAAGTACCTTCCCGTCAGGTCTTTTATTAAGATATTTAATGGCCGCTTCAATCTTGGGCTTCATGGTCCCTTCTTCAAATTCACCTCTTTCAAGATACCCTTCAGCCTCTTTTACGTTCATCTGCCTGATCTCTTCCTGTGCATCCGTCTTATATCCGCGATATACCACATCCGTTCCCGTAAGGATGATGAGTATATCCGCATTCATATCCACGGCAAGCTTTGAGGCTATATTATCCTTTTCGATCACTGCCGAGGCACCCTTAAGGCTTCCGTTATTTTCTATAACGGGTATACCGCCTCCGCCTGCCGCAATAACGACACATCCCGAATCGGCAAGCGTCCTTATCGCGTCTATCTCGACAATATGAAGCGGCTCGGGAGTAGCCACCACCCTTAAGTATCCCTTTCCGGGGACCTCCGTGGTAAAGTTGCCCTTCCTTTCTTCCATTGCCGCCTCTTCGACAGTCATATGCCTTCCTATCTTCTTGGCAGGATGATAAAAAGCATCATCATACGGATCGACCGTAACCTGCGTAAGTATGGTTGCCACACCCTTATCTATCCCGCGCTTCAAGAGCTCCGCCTTAAGGGAATTCTGTATATCATATCCCACATATCCCTGACTCATGGCGCTGCAGACACACATTGCCGCAGGTGTATAATCCGGATACAACCGTCTTAATTCAGTCATTGCCTTATGTATCATGGACACCTGCGGACCGTTGGAATGAGTTATTATAAGCTCAAACCTGTCCTCTATCAGATCTGCCAAGGCCTTTGCCGTTTCCTTCACCTGATCCCACTGCTCAAGTGTGGTCACTCCCAAAGCGTCATGTCCGAGCGAAACGACAGCCCTTACCTTTCCTCCCATAATTCTCCTCCGATGATGATAGCTATCCCTGTATATATCATAAGATCAGCCACATTATATTCATATTTTCCTATCCGTATATAATCGGTCACATACCCTTTAAGCACTCTTTCAAGGGTATTTGACACAGCCCCCGCAAAAAGCATGGCCCATCCGGGAAACGATGCTTTCTTATATGCACCGATCATCTTACAGCATACCACTCCTGTAAGGGCGGCAGAAACCGCTGCCACTGCCTTCGGATGCTTATCAAACCTGTTTCCCGCAAATCCGCTGTTTTTAACCATTATTAGCGTACCCTATCCTCGGTGCGGCACCCTCCACACCTCTCATAATGATCCTCGGACTGCCCTTTCCGTCAACAAATTCGTCCGTGATCACTACTCTTCCTATATTATCATCCTTGGGCACTTCAAACATTATATCCAGCATAAACTCCTCTATCACCGCGCGCAGGGCTCTTGCTCCGGTATCCCTTTCAAGAGCCTTCTTTGCTATGGCATGCAGTGCCTCATCCGTAAAGGTAAGCTGTACCTCATCCATCTCAAGAAGAGCTTCAAACTGACCCGTGATGGAATTTTTCGGCTCCCTTAAGATCCTTACAAGGGCATCCTCATTTAACCCCTCAAGAGCACAGATTATAGGCATTCTGCCCACAAATTCCGGTATCATACCGAAGGATTTTATATCCTCCACGGTAACCTTTGAAAGAATGTTCTTTTCCTTATCCCATTTATCCTTAAGCTCGGCATTGAATCCTATCGATGTCTCCTTCCTCAGTCTCTGCTTGATTATCTCATCCAGATCCGGAAACGCTCCGCCGCAGATAAAGAGAATATTTCTTGTATTTATCTTTGTCATAGGCACCATTGCGTTTTTGCTGTTTGCCCCCACCGGAACCTCTATCTCGGCACCCTCAAGGAGCTTCAGCATACTCTGCTGTACGCTTTCTCCGCTCACATCCCTTAAGGTGGAATTTTTCTTTCTTGCGATCTTATCGATCTCGTCTATAAAAATAATGCCGCACTCCGCCCTTGAGACATCATTGTCTGCGGCAGCTAAAAGCTTGCTGACAACCGACTCCACATCATCCCCTATGTATCCGGCCTCTGTCAGGGACGTCGCATCGGCTATGGCAAGCGGCACATCAAGGAGCCTTGCCAGAGTCTGTACCAGATAAGTCTTTCCGCAGCCCGTGGGACCTATGAGCAGTATATTGGACTTATCTATCTCCCTTTTATTTTCACCTATAAGCTCTGCGTTTACCCTCTTATAATGATTATAGACAGCCACTGAGATGACCTTCTTTGCCTTGTCCTGTCCTATCACGTATTCATCCAGCATTTCCTTTATCTTATGCGGCTGGGGAATGGAGGACATATCAAACTGTTTCTTTAAGCTGTCCGGGTCCTTTTTCTTTGTCTTAACCCTCGGTCCCATGCCGAAGCCGCCAAGATCCGACCAGTTTAAGAATTGGATGTTCGGAATGCCGAAGATATTGTGATTGATGTTTTCTTCGGACTCCTCTGCCTTCTTCTCCTCATCATCAGCCTCCGTACCTTCCTCTACGCTGATATCCTCGTCCTTTATGATCTCCTTTTGCTGCTCCTGACCGGATTTATTGCCGTCATTTGCCGGTTTCTGCATCGCTCCGGGATTCATCTGTCCCGGGAAGATCCCCGTATAGTCCATCCTGTTTAAGGATTCCAACGAGCTCCTCATGCAGTCACTGCACATATTGATATTTCCCGGCAGATGGAACATCTTTCCGGCAGCCTCGTCACTCCTGCCGCATATGGTACAATATTCTGTTTTTTTATCTTCGGTATTATTATCAGCCATCACTAACCTCTTGGGATCTGTTGCAAAATAACCTGATCGTCTGTCCCGTTCAGGTAATTTTCAACAGTTCTTTAAAATCTGCATAAACAACTTATATTTTAACACAATACGGGCGCGCTTTTCAACGCCCCGCATTTTTTGAGAGTTCGTATAACAAAACCCCGCGGTCTCGATTGAAACTGCGGGGCTTGATCCTTCCTGATTGTGTTCGTATTTTTCTAATCCCGGTACCTGTAATTGCAGCATCATGCTGCATCACCGAATTTCTCTATATATTTTTCAATCAAAAATATGTTAATCCTAAACAATATATGCTTCTTTTTCTACTTCCTTCATTTTTTCCATAAATTCTTTACAGATTGCCTCCGCATCATAATCGGGAGCATATTTTTTTGCCACTTCACATATAACTTTTATGGTCTCCTCGTTCTCTTCAAGCTCATCTGCGATCATATCAACTGATTTTCCCTTTGCCAGCTTCCTGCATACCATGCGAAGCAGTGCCAGCCATTCACCTTCTTGCCTGCCTTCTTGCCTGCCCTCTTCTTTGAGCTTCTTCTCCAGCAACCAGCTTTTCATATACCTTACCCCGAAATCTTTCTTTTCCTTCGTAATCTTTACTATCTGATCCAATCTTCTTGTGGTCTCATCGGTCACATTTGAATCTGTACTGCTATTTATATACATGAGCAGATTTTTCAGTCTCTTTTCACCTGCTCCTGCATTTTCTGATACTTTTCCCTTGGTA
>JAGBOJ010000110.1 GCA_017633935.1 Lachnospiraceae bacterium
CGATGTCTTTACTATCTCCTCGTCAAACCCCGTCAGTGCGGCAAACGGTGAAAACTGGGCCGCCCTCTGGGAAACCGGCATCGGTGAATGTTTTTTTGATACAGGCCGTGCCCTCTTTATGATATCAGTGTATTCTTCAATATTTTTCATATAAACTCTCCTTGTAACCGTGCTGCACTATGCCCTGTGTCCTCCGATCTGCCTGTTCCTTTCGATAAGAGTAGCACCCTCCTTAAAATCCGTCCCCTTCAATATCGCATTATTTCCGTATCTCTGTCTTATCTTCAGCGCAGCCTCCTGTGCGGATCTGAGCTTTTTGCCGTTATCTGCGATAACAGGTGTTTTATCCGTTATACCGGGTGTTTTACCTGCAAAATCCTCAAAAAGCTCCATCTGCCTGAAGCCACCGTCATCATTTAATACCCTGTCCTCATTTCTTACGTGATTTGCGCTGACCCAAAGCCTTCTTACAAGCAGCCTTTTATCGACGATCCTGTCATAAAGCTCCATTGTACCCGAAACGATGGTATCGCACAGCATTGTAAATCCCCCGAGATTCACCGAACCATGCGCGGGCTTGGGCGCCGGTCTCCCGTAGTAGTCGTTTTTTATCTCCCCCCTGTAGTTCTTCCTTACAGCCTCGTCCTTCAGACTTTCATTATCATAGCTGACAGTAAGCACTATCTGATCGGATACAAGACCCTTTTCCATAAGCTTCATCGCAAGCTTGTCTGCCATTTCCCGAACCACGGTCTTTGCCTTTTCAAATGTATACGGACACGAAAGCACCTGCCCCTCTCCAAGAGAATTGTTTTCCGGCTTGAAGGCCTTGATATCCTCGATCGTACAGGGCTCGTATCCCCATGCATGGTCTATCAGAAGCTCTGCGTTTATGCCGAACATCTTATACAATATCTCTTCATTTTCCAGAGAGCATCTGGCTATATCGCCCATCGTAAAAAGTCCGGCCTCTTTTAACCGGTTTACATAACCTCTGCCAACCCTCCAGAAGTCGTTTAACGGCTCGTGCGTCCACAGCATCCTCCTGTAGCTCATCTCATCCAGCTCCGCTATCCTGACTCCGTCCTCATCCGCCTCAATATGCTTTGCGACTATATCCATCGCTATCTTGCACAGATAAAGATTGGTCCCTATCCCTGCCGTAGCCGTGATCCCCGTTTCCCTGCGCACCTGCCTTATCATCTGTATCGTAAGCTCCCTTGCCGTCATCCCGTGAAGCTTAAGATACTCCGTCACATCCATAAAAACCTCATCCACGGAATATACATGGATATCCGCGGGAGCGACGTACCTTAAATATATGGAATAAATATCCGTACTGTACTTCATATAAAGGGACATTCTCGGTACGGCCGTGATAAATGAAAGCTCCAGCGCCGGATCGGATAGAAGCTCATCCCTATTTACGCTCTTATCCTTAAACCTCTTTCCCGGAGCATTTCCGAGCCTTTTATTATTTACCTGCTTCACCCTCTGAAGCACCTCAAAAAGCCTCGGTCTGCCGGGCACTCCCCATTCCTTGAGTGCCGGAGATACGGCAAGGCATATGGTCTTTTCCGTCCTGCTTTCATCCGCAACCACAAGATTGGTATTTAACGGCTCCAGCCCTCTTTCCACGCACTCCACCGAGGCATAAAAGGATTTCAGGTCTATTGCGATATAAGTTCTTTTTCTGTCTTTTATATCCATGATCTCACTCCTTCATCATTATACAAACATTTGTTCTGTCAGTAAAGCCTTAAAAATTGATTTTTTCGTTGCATATTTCCCAAAAGTGTTGTATGCTTATAGACGAATTTGAGTTCAAAGACTTTTCTTTCAGCTTGAAATAGTGCGTAAGCACATCTGTTATACGGGTCAATCCAAATGCAGACAGTGTTTCGTAACATTCGTTATTTATCCCTGTGTTATCATTAGAAGTTTATTAGTTTGATTTATATTGTTTTGTTTTTATGGAGGAATTGAATGAGAGAAAAACTTGCTACCCTGCCGTTAGCCGAACTTAAGGCGCTTGCCAAAGCACAGCATATAAAAGGATGCTCTGCAATGAAGAAAAATGATCTGATAGAGGCTCTTTGCAATGCCTCATCATCTGACTCCTCTTCCGGCCAGCCTGCCGAAAAATCCGAAAATACCGAAAAGCCCGGGAAAAAGCGTTCCGGGAAAAAGGCCGAAAAACAGCAGGACGCCGAAGAAGCTTCCGCACAGAAAACCGAAAAGAAATCCGCGGAAGCCGAAGAGTCTTCGACGGAAAAGAATTTCAAGGAGGAGTATTCCGATAAGGAGGAGCTCGATTCCGGCATAGTCGCCCACGGTATTTTAGAGGTAATGGCCGACGGTTACGGTTTTATACGTTGTGAAAACTATCTGCCCGGTGAAAACGATGTCTATGTTGCACCCAGCCAGATCCGCCGCTTCGGTTTAAGAACAGGTGATATTATAACCGGAAACACAAGGGTCAAGACCGGAAACGAGAAATTTTCCGCTCTTCTTTTTGTAAAGTCCATCAACGGTCTTTCGCCAAATGAAGCCGGAAAGCGCTACAATTTTGAGGATATGACCCCCATTTTCCCGAACGAAAGGATTCATCTCGAGCCGGGAAATAACAATCTGGCAATGAGGATAATGGATCTCATAAGCCCCGTGGGAAAGGGACAGAGAGGGATGATCGTATCTCCTCCCAAAGCAGGAAAGACCACGCTCTTAAAAGCCGTGGCAAAGGCTGTCACAAGCGCCAATCCCGAGATCCATCTTATCATCCTGCTCATAGACGAACGTCCCGAGGAAGTAACCGATATGAAGGAATCGATCAGGGGAGAAAATGTCGAGATCATATATTCCACCTTTGACGAGCTTCCCGAGCATCATAAAAGAGTTTCGGAGATGGTAATAGAACGCGCCAGAAGACTTGTCGAGCAGCGTGAGGATGTAATGATCCTGCTTGATTCGATCACGAGACTGTCCCGTGCATATAACCTTACCGTACCCCCTTCGGGAAGAACCTTATCCGGCGGTCTTGATCCCGCGGCACTGCATATGCCAAAGCGTTTCTTCGGAGCAGCCCGCAATATGCGTGAAGGCGGAAGTCTTACCATCCTTGCCACCGCTCTTGTGGATACCGGAAGCAAAATGGACGATGTCGTTTACGAGGAGTTCAAGGGAACCGGCAACATGGAAATGGTGCTTAACAGAAAGCTTCAGGAAAAGAGAGTATTTCCTGCCATAGACCTTGCAAAATCCTCCACACGGCGTGAGGACCTCCTCTTAAGCCCCGAGGAGCTTGAGGCAATGGATCACATCAGAAAGGCTCTTAACGCATTAAAGCCCGAAGAAGCAGTGGATAAGCTTTTGGATCTCTTCCAGAGGACACGGAACAACCGTGAGTTTGTAGACATGGTAAAGAAGATACGGTTTTATTGAAAAATAAAGCATTTTCAATAAACCTGCGGCGGCATGTCTGTCATGCCGCTGTTTTTGTGTAGATAATGAGGATTGCAGATAATGAGCCGTGCGGAAATATGCCGCGTAAGCGTCCAAAATCCGCTGCTGTAAACGCCAAAGTAAAAAGAACTTTGTCGTTTACTGTAAAATTGGAGGTAAGGATCATGAATATACAGAAAATCAAAGAAAAATATACAGGTGACAGAAACTTCTACTCCAAGGTGCTTGCCATCTCTATCCCGATAATGCTGCAAAACGGCATCACCAACTTTGTCGGTCTTCTGGACAACATAATGGTGGGGCGCATCGGCACGGAAGAGATGTCGGGTGTATCCATCGTAAACCAGCTCTTTTTCATACTCATACTCTGCCTTTTCGGAGCCACCTCGGGAGCAGGCGTCCTTGGCGCGCAGTATTACGGAAACGGAGATAACGAGGGAGTTAAGAGTGTCTTCCGCATAAAACTGCTCATAAGTGCAGTCTTAACATCCGCTGCGCTTTTTATCCTTCACACCTTAAGCGTCCCTCTGATATCCCTCTATCTGCATGAGGGCTCCTCTTCGGGTGACCTTGTATCAACCTTAAACTACGGACAGCAGTACCTTAACCTTATGCTTATAGGACAGATCCCGCTTGCGCTTGAAATGTGCTATTCCTCCACCCTGCGCGAATCCGGTGAGACAGCCGTTCCCATGAAAGCCTCTGTCGCAGCCGTCTTCATCAATCTGGTGTTAAATTATCTGCTGATCTACGGAAAATTCGGCTTTCCGGCATTGGGAGTATCCGGTGCCGCAATAGCCACGATTATCTCAAGATGCATACAGGTCCTTATCGTCATCATATGGTCTCACACCCATCCGGATAAGGCACCATACTTCAGGGGAGTTTACCGTACTTTACGCGTCCCCGCTGCACTCATTGGCAAAGTAATGATACTGGCTCTGCCGATAATGCTGAATGAGACCCTCTGGTCTACAGCCGTGGCTGCACAGACCGCCCTTTATTCGGTACGTGGTCTTGCTGCCGTTGCCTCCTTAAACATCAATTCGACCATTGCCAATGTATTCAACATAGTTTTCCTTGCTTTGGGAGATTCGGTAGCCATCATAGTCGGTCAGCAGCTCGGTGCCGGAAAGTTAGAGGAGGCAAAGATCACCGCCTACAGGATAATCTTCTTTTCCGTATGTCTGTGCTTCGGGATAGGTACTGTTATGTTCCTGACCGCTCCCCTCTTTCCACAGGTATACAACACCAGCGATGAGGTCAAGGCAATAGCAGCCGCAATGATAAGGATAACGGCCTGCATGATGCCATTTCAGGCATTTCTGCACGCCGCGTATTTTACGATCCGCTCAGGCGGAAAGACTCTTATAACCTTTATATTCGACAGCGGTTTTATGTGGGTGATAGCGGTACCCTTAACCTTTATCCTCACAAAATTTACCGCCCTTCCCATAGTGCCGGTCTTTCTGATATGTCAGTCATCCGACATATTAAAATCGGTTTTGGGCTTTATCATCCTTAAGAAAGGCAGCTGGGCAAGGAATATCATCCGTTAAAAAGGCTCACAGACCTTCTGCCTCCTTCATCTCCTTTATGATCTCCACTCCGCTCGAGGTCCCGAGCCTTACCGCTCCGGCTTCGATCATCATTTTTGCCGTTTCATAGCTCCTTATGCCGCCGGATGCTTTTACAGCCACTCCTCCGGCATTTTCCTTCATAAGCCTTACATGCTCTGGCTTTGCCCCGCCGGTTCCGAACCCGGTACTCGTCTTTACAAAATCCGGTCTCACTCTTGCGGCGATCCTTGATACCTCTATGATCTCCTCATCTGTAAGATAACAGGTCTCATAGATCACCTTACATACCTTTCCGTTTTTTCCGGCAGCCTCAACTAAAGCCTTCATCTCTTTTTCTATATATCCGAAATCGTGCTCTTTGACCTTGCCAACATTCAAGACATAATCAAATTCATCACACCCGTTTTTTATCGCATCCTCCGCCTCAAATACCTTTGCTTCTATTGTCATCTGACCCAGCGGAAATCCTATCGTCACGCCAAGAAGCACATCCGAGCCCTTAAGCTGCCCGCTGCAAAAAGCTGCCGGCTCACCGTTTACCACCACAGACTTAAAGCCATATTCCTTTGCTTCATCGCAAAGCTTCTTAAAGTCCTCTTTTGTGGAAAAGGCCTTCAGATTTGTATGCTCTATCATCTGAGCCATTTCCTTTATCTTAAGCTCCATCCGGTAAACCTCCTGAAAAAATCACATTCCTCATCATTACACTGCCTTGCATCCTCAGATCTCATATTACAGTGGAACACATGCGGCAGGTTTTTATCCTTATCCCCGTAAAAGCGGAAAACAAAGGGCACACTCTTTTCAAGCAGCTTTTTTTCAAGCATCGGCGCCTGATCTTTAAGGAAGTCACCTGTAGAAGTCATAAAAAATGCGGGAGGAAAATTCTCCGTGATATGGGGTATCACATTTACAAGCCCCATCTCCTCTTCAGTCCCGCCATCAGGGAGGAGATCTTCCATAAGCGCTTTCATCTGTCCCTCCTCGGACATATCAATAACATAGGCACCGCAGTTTAACCCGACCGCCTTCGGTACAAAGCCGTCCGGCGCCTTAAACTCAAAATTCTCCGCATAAGCGGGATTGGTACAAAGACAGGAATAAAGCCCCAGAAGCTGTCCTCCCGCCGAATCACCCACGGCAAAGATGTTCCCGGTATCAAAATGATATTCATCTTTATTATTAAGAACCCAGTGAAAGACATGGTTTTCATCCTCAAGCGGCGCCGGGAACTTATGCTCGGGAGCAAGTCTGTAGGTGTAATTTACAACCGCAAAGCCCCGCCCGGCAAGGCTCATGCAGTAATACTGGTATCTTTCCTTATCTCCGTATACCCATCCTCCGCCGTGTACGCTGACAATGACCGGGAGCAGCTTATCTCCCGCATCCTTCGGGCGGTAGACATCAAGCTTCTGACATTCATCATCCTCCGCATATTTAATATCATCAAATCTGACTATATCGTCGGGAGTGGTAAGTCCGGCATCCCTTATATCGTCTCCGGCCTTAAACGCTTTCCTTACACTGTCACTTGTCTTTGACACAAATCCGATCCTCCTTTTTATCCGATTACTCTACGTATCCACGTATGGTGGATATAAGACTTCCGACCTCGAAAGGCTTTGCCACATGTGCGTTCATGCCGCTCTCATAGCTCATTCTCTTATCCTCTTCTCTTGCGTTTGCGCTTAAGGCGATTATCGGCAGATTCTTGACATCCGCCCTGCGCAGAGCCCTGATCGCCCTTGTCGCCTCATAACCGTTCATAACGGGCATCTGTATATCCATAAGCACAAGATCATAATAATTTTCCGGCTTATTCTTTATCGCATCCACCGCATCGCAGCCGTCGGTAACAGACTCCACATTAAATCCGGCCTCTCCCAAAACGGTCTCGGCAAGCATACGGTTCAGCTCAATATCCTCCACCAGCAGTATCCTGTATTTTCCACCGTCACTATACGTATCATCATTACCGGGGGCAGGGATCGTATTGGGTGCGGCAGTCCCGCCTCCTACACGCTTTAACGGTATATTAAGCGTCACATTTGTCCCGCTTTCCCTGCTGCTTTGGACAGATAATGTCCCTCCCATCATATCCGTAAGACTCTTTGCAATGGCAAGTCCGAGACCCGAGCCGGTAGTCCCCGCCTCAGTCGAGCTCTGCTCCCTTTCAAAAGCCTCAAAAAGCCTCTCCTTAAATTCATCCGACATACCGATCCCGGTATCCGAAACCGAGATCTCATATCTGGCGTAGCCCGAATCCGATTCTTTTTTCTTATGTGCGGTAATCCTCACGCTTCCGCCTTCGGGGGTAAATTTGACGGCATTGCTCACCAGATTGCTTAATATCCTCCTGAACCGTGCCGCGTCAACAAGCACCTCTTCATAGGGCAGGTTTATCTCCTTGCCCAAAAATACACCCTTCTCTCTGGCCTGAACATTAAACAGATCCATGACCATATCGATCTGTTCGTTTAAGTTGCAGGCATCCTCTTTAAGCACTACCCGCCCGTACTCGAGACTACTCATATCAAGCAGGTCATCTATAAGGGAAAGGAGCTGACGTCCCGATTCCTCTACCTGCTCGATATACTCCTTTGCGGTCTCCGGCTCCGTCACATGACGCTTTGCAAGCCGTGAGAATCCCATGATCGCATTCATGGGCGTCCTTATATCATGCGAAACATTGAAAAGGAACCGCGACTTTATCTCGTTGGAATGTCTCTCCTTCTCAAATCTCAGCTCGGTCTCCTCCATATACTTCTTTTCGGTAATGTCACTGATAAATACATAATAGACCTTTCCGAAGCCGGGAAGCTCCGCATAATGACCGTAATCCTCTATCCAGCGCACCTTCCCGTCCAAACGGGTAATACGGTACTCCACACAGTCCATATTCTCATTTCTGATATCCGCGATCTGATCATCAATGGATGACTGTATCTGCTCAAAATCGGAAGGGTGTACCATACCCTTAAAGGTATAGCCCGTATGCTCCTTAAACTCGTCTAATGTATGACATCCGAATATCTTCAACACGGCTTTGTTTACATAAAGTATTTCCTGCGTATCATCTGCCCTGTAGACAAAAAAGCCGCCCGGCATCTGCTCAGACACCCATTTCATGACCGTCAGAAAATTCTCTCCCTGCGGAAAATCCTTCATATCCGTGTTATTTAATTCACTCATAACAAATCCTCTCCCTCATCAGACTGTCCGTGATGATTTCACCTTAGGTATTGTCGGGATTACTTCTTCTGTCGGGTATGTAAAAATCAGGATGCTCCCCCAGCCATGTCGTCTGCGGCATACATGTCAGCATCCACATATCATCCCGTGATATCTCAAAATCGAACACATCCGTATTAGCCAGCATATGTTCCCTTGTCGATGCCTTCGGTATGGGCAGAATACCCTTTTGAAGCAAAAATCTCAGATTGATCTGCTGAACGCTCTTACCGTATTTTTCCGACAGCCTTACTAAGATCGAATTTCCGGCTGTGGCATTTTCCCTGCCTCTCCCTAACGGACTCCATGCCATGGGCAACACATCGTTTTCCCTGCAGAAGGCCACTGCCGCCTCCTGTGAATACCCGGGATGAAGCTCGAGCTGGTCAACTACGGGACGTATCCTGCAGTTATCCAGGATATTGCTTAAATGATGGGGCAGATAATTGCTCAGGCCAAGCCTCTTAACCTTTCCGGCATCCACCATCTCTTCCATAGCCTTCCACGTCTCTATGTCCTTTTCCTTCCACTTTTCATCGTCCGTTCCGGTCTGCCTCGGCCAGTGGCACATATAGATATCGATATAATCGGTCTGCAGCCTGTTAAGCGATCTTTCAAGAGCAGCCTTTGCCTCCTTATAACCCATCTCGTCGATCCACAGCTTGCTCTCTATTATAACTTCCTCTCTCGATATCTTGCTTTCCCTTATCGCATTTCCCAGCGATCTTTCGGTCTCATAAAGAGAAGCGCAGTCAAAAAAACGATATCCGCATTCTATCGCATCCAGTATGGCCTTTTTATTATCCGAAAATTCCTCGTTGTAAGTTCCGAACCCTATAACCGGAAGCTTTGATCCGTCATTTAATGTATAAAACCTTTCGATCGTTCCCATTATAACCCCCTTTTGTTTTACTTAAGGCTCCTTACTATTTCAGTTCGTATTCAAGACGCACTGTGATCGTCGCGGTCTTGTATCTTGAATAGCTGTCAAAATATCCGTCGTAGGTATAATCGCCTGTACCGGAGTTACGGGCTGTTATCTGGAACACTCCGAGGCTTGAATTTACAAGCTTTCCGAGCCCCGCTCCCGAGCCCTGTGCCATGATCTCGATCCTTTTTTTCGCATTTTCCGTTGCTTCCTCAATAAGCTCCAGCTTTATCTCATCAAGTGTGGAGCAGTAATACTCCGGTGCTTCGGAACTGAATTCCACTCCGGCATCAAGCAGCGTGGATATATCCCTTGATATCTTTTCCACCTTGTCTATATCCTCGCTTTCGATCGTAACCTGCTGCGTAAGCCTGTATCCGTCAGGCTCTGAGCCCACATAATTTCCGTAATCGTCATACACATCCTTGCTCACCGGAATTATATCCACCGAGCTGAATACGATATCATTCTCGGCTATGCCCTGCTTTGTAAGGTAATTCTTAACCTCTGTCGCATCCTCTTTTATATCCTTGTAAGCGCTCTTTGAAGACATGCCCTTTTCCGAAAAGCTTCCTCTCCAGACTATCCTGTCGGATTCAAAATCATGGCTTGCCGACCCCGTCGCTCCTATAGTGTTTAAGCTGGATTTTCCGAAATGCCCGAATCCCTGTGAGATAAAATAGCAGCCGGCAACAAAACACAGACCTGCAACAAGAGAGGCAAAAAAGATGCCTAATGAGCCGATACCCCCTCTTTCCTTTCTTTTATCATTTACCTGATTTTCAGATCCCATTTTCCATGTACCTCCTTTATACGATATTAAGGTTTCCAAAATCCCAAACCCGTTTCGTTAAAGTATACCGCCTTTTAACGGCCTGCGCAATGTGAAGAAAAGCATTTTCATTGATGAATCCTGAGATTTTGGAAAGCTTAATTCTCGTACACCGTATTATGATGTTGGGGTCAAAAGCAATGCTTCTCTTTTAATGTAAAAAAGACTATGGTATATTCACAGAGTAAATTAAGGAGTAGGTTTTAGAGAGATGTCTTTACAAATGCTATAACATCATCATTCTTCTCCATGATGTCGCTATTACTTTCAAGTTCATTAACAGACATCCATCGAAGCTTGTGATCACTATTTTCAGGTATAGCATAGGAGTCATCAACGAGAACTTTGTATAGTTTATGATTATAAATCTTATAGACCTGATCTCTGATAGAATATTTACAATTTATACAATTACCTGAAGGTTATTTTATTATCTGCATCTTAACAAATACATCGCGTATATTATCCCCAAAGTTGATGATCATCTTTGAGACCATACTGCGATCTTAAATCGTTCATTTCCATATATCGGAGTGCACTGATACTCCGGTTTATAATATCTGATCTCCAACTGCTTCTTCCCATGACGATAAATGAGGGTATCTACATTTGAAAAAACCGTATCTGACAGCAGAAACGCGCATCCGATATCCGGACGGTAGGTTTGAAGGATCTGAAGATTTTTAATAAAATAGCAGGAGTCATTACTTTCTAATTTAAATTCAGGTATTACAAATGCTGCTGCTTCGACAGCACCAACACCAAAACCGGTAAGCTTATATGTCTCTTCCTTTTTTTCAGCATCAGGAAAAGCCCTCAACAGCCTCTTTTCAGTCAAACACCAGACCGGTGTTTCAGCACCCGTATCCAGCATAAATGTCACCTCTTCCGCACCTATCCGATGTCTGAAAACCGGTCTGGATTTTCTGCTAACTAACTCGAATACTAAACTCTGCGCTGATCGGTCCATACCAATTTCCCTCCGTAGTTCTTTCAAATAATAATTCCGGTGCGGCTTGATCCATATAATCCCCAACTTCATCGTCAGTAAGCACTGCCTCAACTATTCCTGAAACAATATCAGCTCCATCCATTTTGGCATCCCTGATGGCCACCCATCTTTCCGGGTACCGATCTACCATTTCCTCCCATGTCATACGTCTTTCCGGCATAATAGACACCTGCCTTTCATTTGCAAATCTAAAACACTTCCTTATATCTGCTTCAATCATACCATGTCCAAGGCATTTATTCCACTTGAAAGGTGCAAGAAAAATCCCCCTGCGTTTCTAATTCACGGACTTTGGATTCTCTTACTTATCCATAGAGGGCTTGAGTGACATGGGTTCCACTCATACTGTCTGATCAAGCACAGGTTTGGTGTGTTATTGCACATTTTATTTCATCTTCTCTCATAAGGTATTCACCTTGACTTGTTGATTAAATGTATATTTCAAACACTATATGAAACTTAATTTTATCACGTGTAAACTCTAAATGAAAAAGCTTATCGACAATTGATAATCAAAATTCTGTATTAAAATTAGTAATTTATGTAGCTGATGCCTAATAACCGTATCAAAGTCCTGAAAATGTCTGTTCATCTGATGCGTTTCGGTAATCTTCAGTATGAATTTTTTTGATCTAGTATCCATCTTCATTTATAATGATTTACTACATTTTCCTGCTTAATACCATCTCCCATTGTCTTAATCCATTATGTATGGTGAAACATTTATTGCTGATTTGCCTGTCGGCATAATCCCAAATCCCCGATATTCTTCATTTGAAACGCAATAGTGTATTGTATTGAATCCGACGGGAATCTTATTGAGATAAATAATTCTCCACCCAAAACACCGGTATCCCTTATCCCTCCTCTATTATCGCCAGATCCCATGCCGCCAAGGTAAGCTTTGTCTTATCATCCGTATCTTCTCCTGAGATCAGCTCCACGCCGCTCATTCCCGGTGTAAATCTGAGCTCCTCTCCGGAATAGTTCATAAAATAATGTATCGTCTTTCCTATATTATTCCGGCCTTTTCTGTGGATCAGAGGGAAAACAGAATCCTCATTCAGCTCTATACCCGCCTCCTTAACCGTATCGCTAAGAATCTGCCGCAAAATATCCTCCGAAACATTGCATCCGAGATATGTTGCGCTCCCTTTTCCATAGCTGTTCCTCGTAAGTGCAGCATATCTGCAAAAGCTTTTATGATCGTAAGAAATAAGCACCTTTGCTCCATCGGGCTCTAAAAGCTCCATAAAATCCCGCACCTCTTTATTATCCCCTGTAATATCGGGTCCTTCAAAGCGTAACCCTACGCCGTGCGGCCATGTGAAATGACTGTAGCTTATGCCGAAGGCTTTTGCCAGCCCGTGAGGTGCTTCATCGTGCCAGACCTTTATATGCTCATCCGTAAAGGCACTCTTAAATGTCATAAAAGCATGACCGCCCTCTTTAATATAATGATCGAGGGCATCAATAAGCTCCTGTGATGCACTGTAAAGCGCGGGGATAACTATAAGCTCATAGTCCTTAAGCCTCTCCTTCTGCTGCGGCCATATAAAATCACACTCTACATTCATCTTATAAAGGCAGTCGTACACCTCCATGAGAACATCGTTATAGCCCATCTTCGATTCTTCATCTATCGGGAAGCAGTCAAGTGCGGTAAGTGACTCCTGACTTAAAAGGATCGCGACTCTGTTATCCTTTTTAAGATGAACAAGATGCTCTCCTATCCTCTTCCACTCGTTACCCGTTACACAGGCTGCCCTGTAGGTATCGTTTTCCTTAAAATCCTGCGAAAGCACTCCCTTCCAGTAGGTTTCTATCGCGTTATGAAGCGAATGCCAGTGCCAGTATTCCACCATATCGGCACCGCTTGCAAGATGGGAATATGCCTGCAGACGAAGCTGTCCGTCATAAGGCAGCCATCCCGGAAAGCCCTGCGCCTCGGTCTCAAGCACGAGATAATTATCCCTTTTTAAGGACCTTGTAACATCGCCTCCGAAGGCTATCGTCATGCCGGTAAGCTTATCCTGCGTAATGTGATAGATGTCCGTACCCGCTATATCAAGCGCCTGTGCGTTATCACAGACATCCGTTTCCCCGTTGATCCCGTAGGAATAGCCCTTCCATGAAAAATCCGTGTTATGGGTGATAAACTGGTCATCCCTTAAATATCCCCGTACTATGCCGGATTGCCATAAAAGAAATTCGGTCACGAGAAGCCTCTGGAATCTTTTGAACTCTCCCTTAAAGGATCCGTTTATCGTACCCCGTACATCGGGAAAATCCTCCCAGGTATTGATCCGGTTGCTCCAGTAATCAAACCCGAATTCATAGTTTACATAATCAAGGATGTCATCCTGTGACACCCCCTTATAGCCTTCGGGCATTCCGTTATAAAGCTCAGGTTCATCCATAAGCATTTTCCCGAACTTATTCCTGATATACTTTACAAACCTTTCCTGTACATTAGGTCCTGCCGTACCGTAGGCCTTGGTCTCATTGTCAAGCTGCACTCCTATCACGGAAGTGTGTGAGGCGCAGTGCTCCATCATCCTCCTTATGGCACGCTCCGCATAAAAAAGATACGTCGGATTCGTGATATCCATGATCTGCCTTGCGCCGTAAATCCCTCTTCCGTTAACGGTAGTCGCAAGCACCTCCGGATAGGACTTTACCAGCCATGTAGGCACCGCATAGGTAGGCGTCCCGAGGATAACGCTTATCCCCGCCTTATCCATTGCATCCATAACCTTATCAAGATGGCTGAAATCAAATTCACCATCCTGAACCTCAAATGTACTCCATGTCGATTCACCGATACGCACAACATTCATACCGGCTTTTTTCATCATCCTTATGTCCTCGTCAAGTCTCTCCACCGGCATATATTCATCATAATATGCCGCCCCGTATAAAAGCTTATCCATCGCAGATACCTCCATTGTTAAATTCCATGATCAACCCGGTGTCTGCCGCATCACGGCCTGAGCTTTACCAGATTAAGCCTCAATGCGTTTGTAACCACGCAGAAGCTTGAAAGACTCATTGCCGCTGCCGCAAACATCGGGTTTAACTGCCAGCCGAGAACCGGCGTGAACACACCGGCAGCAAGCGGGATGCCTATCACATTGTAAAAGAATGCCCAGAAGAGATTCTGGTGTATATTCTTAAGAGTAGCCCTGCTTAAGCGGATTGCGGCAGGGACGTCTAAGAGCCTGCTCTTCATAAGCACCACATCGGCGGAATCTATCGCCACATCCGCTCCGGCACCGATCGCTATGCCCGTATCAGCCCTCTTAAGAGCCGGTGCGTCATTTATCCCGTCACCCACCATGGCAACCCTGCCCTTTTCCTTAAGAGACCTTATCACACTCTCTTTCCCGTCCGGCAGGACTCCGGCTGTGACCTCATCCACTCCGGCAAGCTTTCCTATGGCGTTTGCAGTCCTTTCATTGTCACCCGTAAGCATAACCACATGAACGCCCATGCTTTTAAGCTCCTTTATCGCCTGCGGACTGTCATCCTTTATAGTATCCGCCACTGCTATGATACCCGCCGCCTTTAAATCCCTTGCAAATAAAAGAGGAGTCTTTCCCTGCTCTGAAAGTTCTTCTGCCTTATCAAGCATATCTTCGGGAACCTCCGTCGTTTCGCTCATATATTTAAGACTGCCGCCTCTTAAGACAGCACCATTTAAATTTCCCGTCAGCCCGTTTCCGGGAAGGGCGTTAAAATCCGTGACCTCACCGGATGATATCCCCATCTCCTCTGCTTTTTTAACAACAGCCTTTGCCAGAGGATGCTCACTTTTAACTTCAAGAGATGCGGCAAGACCGATAAGGGAATTCTCATCAAAGCCCTCAGCCGGGATGATATCAGTCACCACAGGGCTGCCCGCTGTGATAGTACCCGTCTTATCGAGCGCCACCACAGCGGTCTTTCCCGTCTCTTCAAGTGACACCGCCGTCTTAAAAAGGATACCGTTTTTTGCCCCCACACCGTTTCCGACCATTATCGCCACGGGAGTGGCAAGTCCGAGCGCGCAGGGACAGCTTATCACAAGCACAGCAACAGCTCTTGTAAGCGCTGTTCCTGCATCTGCGCCCACAAGCATCCACACTGCAAAGGTCACAAGCGCTATCCCAATAACTGCTGGCACAAAGATACCCGAGATCTTATCCGCCGTCTTTGCTATCGGTGCCTTTGTCGATGCCGCATCCGAAACCATCTGTATGATCTGTGAGATCGTCGTATCCTCTCCCACCCTTGTGGCCCTGCATCTGATAAAGCCCGAGCGGTTGCCGGTTGCCGAAAACACCTGACTTCCCGCCGTCTTATCCACCGGAATGCTCTCTCCGGTAAGAGCGGACTCATCCACGGCGCTGCTTCCTTCGATCACCACGCCGTCAACGGGAATGTTTTCCCCCGGACGCACCACAAAGATATCCCCGATCTTTACCTGCTCCAAGGGAACCGTGACCGTCCCGTCACCCGAAACTATCTCGGCGGTCTTGGGCGCAAGCTTCATAAGACCCTTAAGCGCATCCGTGGTCCTGCCCTTTGACCTTGCTTCAAGGGTTTTCCCGACCGTAATAAGAGTAAGTATCGTCGCTGCCGATTCAAAATAAAAATTCTCCATGTATGACTCCACTGCCGCACTATCGCCCTTAAGCACGGCATCCGTCATGGCAAAGAGCGCATAGAGGCTCCACAGAAAGGAAGCCGTGGCTCCAAGTGCCACAAGAGCATCCATGTTCGGCGCCCCGTGTATGAGGCTCTTAAAGCCGTTAATAAAAAACTTCTGGTTAATGACCATGATAAGACCCGTAAGCACAAGCTCAAACAGACCCATTGCCACATGATTTCCCTCAAACCACTCCGGGAGAGGCCATCCCCACATCATATGTCCCATGGAAAAATACATAAGCGGCAGCAGCAGACATACCGACGCTGTAAGCCTTTTGATCATTAGCGGCGTCTCCTTATCGTTAAGAAGCTCCTCATCCGCCGGTGCCTCCGCCTTCCTTACCGCGCTTTTTTCCTTTAGTGAAGCCCCGTATCCGGCCTTTTCGACCGCATTTATTATATCCTGCGCCGAAGCCGTTCCCTCTACTCCCATGGAATTGGTGAGAAGACTTACCGAGCACTCCTTTACACCCTCAACCTTCCTTACAGCCCTTTCAACTCTTGCGCTGCATGCCGCGCAGCTCATTCCCGTAACCGCATATTGTGTCATAGCTTCCTCCATACTTGCCATGGGTTATATGTAACTAACCCGTTTGCACTCAAATAATCCTTTTATGCTCAAATGATCCTTTTAATACGCCAATCTTCATCCACTATAAGAGCCTGTGCCTTAAAGCCCTCCATTATAAACCCGTATTCGGCCTCAGCCCCTATCGAAACGAGCGGATTATAAGCCGCCGCTCTTATTGCATCCTCTGCGGATACCCCGGCTCTTACCGCCTCTGTCATACAATCATACAGGTTTGTCACGCTTCCCGCAAGGGTTCCGTCCCTTTGCACTGCCTTTCTTCCCTGCTTTATCACCGGTATCCCGCCAAGCTCGTATTCCCCGTCCGGCATACCGCAGGCTCTCATGCTGTCACTTATAAGCACTATCCTCTTAGCCGTAAAAAGCTTAAAAGCCGCTCTTATTGCCGCAGGATGTACATGCACTCCGTCACAGATGAGCTCGGCAAATACGCCCTCCCTTTCAAACGCCGCTCCGATAACTCCCGGCTCCCTGTGTAAAAGGGGCGGCATGGCGTTAAAAAGATGAGTCACATGATCGGCTCCCTTATCAAAAGCCTCAGCTGCCTCGTCATATGAGGCTGCCGTATGTCCCACGGAAAAATGCACCCTGTCCCTGTATTTTTCAATACAGGATAATGCCCCCTCCTCCTCGGGAGCTATGGTAATAAGCTTAATAAGCCCGTTTGAAGCAGCAAGCAGCTCTTCTATGATACCCTCTTCGGCTCTTATGATATGACTTTCAGACTGCGCCCCGGGCTTCTTTTTCGATATGAAGGGACCCTCCAGGTGGATGCCTATAAGTCTTGCTTCATCCGACCTTCCTCCCTGAGCTTTTCTGTACTGTGCGCTTACACTGCATATTTCCTTTAATCTGTCCTTTTTAAGCGTCATCGTTGCCGGACAGATATTAAAGATGCCGCACCTTTTTTCGTATCCGGCAATGTTATGCAATGCCTCAAAGGAACCGTCACAAAGATCGCTTCCGTTACAGCCGTGAAAATGGATATCCGTAAGTCCCGGAATGATCCTCATTCCCGAAGCATCAAAAACCTCCTCACCGCTTTCCGGTAAAAGGGGGCTCTCCGTAAGTACCTTAAAGATACCGTCCTCTATCCTTATATTTTTCCTTTCAAAGCTGAAAGTCCCGGAATAAACCTCTCCGTTTAAGATAAGCATAGCCTGTTTTTCCTGATACTGTTATTCCTGCTCCCGAACAAATTCTTCCTTTACCTTCTCTCCGATGTGAGCCCCCGCTCCGGGGTCTTTTATCACATGAAGCCCCTCCGCAAGGTCCTCCACCTGTGTATAATCCTCATCCTTAACCCCGACGGTCACGTATTTTTTCCCGACCGTTCCTTTTTCAAGTGTGTACACGTATGACCCTCCGTCATCGGTATATATACACTCCGTAGGTACCCTTAAAACGCCTTCAGCCGACTTAAGTTGCAGGGTCACATCCGCATCCAGCCCCACGATGAGATCCTCATCCGTATCTATAGTTATCTCTATGCCGGCCCTTGCCTTGCCGGAGGCATCGTTTTCGGCAGACTGGCTGATCCTTGAAACCCTTCCGGTGTACTTACTGTTGCCTACCCTTATGTCAGCGATCTGCCCCTCACTTACCGAGGCAATGTCGTATTTTGACACCATCATCTTTACCTTATAGCTGTCATCGGACTGCATTTCAAAAACCGGCACTCCCTTTTCAACGTAAGCCCCCGCATCCACAAGACAGTTCGTGATTATACCGCTTGCCGGAGCAGCCGTTCCGTTTTCAGCCCTTGCAAGCTCCTTTTCCGCCTTTGAAAGTGTGATCCTGCTGCGCTCTACCTGCTGCTCGTCGGAGACTATCTCCCTGTAAGCCGTCAGCATGGATTGGGCGGTATCCCTATCGGTCCTTGCCTCAGACCACATTCTCGTCACGGTCTCAAGATTGTTCCTGTATACGGTGTAGGTCTTGTAGGTTTCCGGGTCCATGCTCTCCTGCGGAAGGCAGAGGCTTGCCCTCTGGTCGCCGGATATATCCTCATTCAGCTTCTTTATCTCATCCTGCTTTGCCTTGGACTGGTTTACGAGTTCATTGACCTTTGCCTCCTGTGCTGCCGCCTTTTCATCATCATCGTCACTGCCCGTAAGCTCTAACGCCTTAAGATCGGCCTCTATCTTTGCAAGCTCCGTCTGCCTTGCGGAAATCTCCTGCTGCTTTTTATATATATCATTCTGATACTGCTTCTGCTGCTCCTTTATCTGATAGTTCTTTTCCTGATCTTTTATTTCGATCGACATTATATTCATTTCAAGCAGGGCATATACGCTTTTGCAGTTTTCTATCTGCTGCAGGGCCTCATTATATTTCTTCTGATACTTCGCCCTGTTTCCCGAGGCTGCATCCAGCATCTTTTCACTGTATTCCACATCAGTTTCGGCAAGCTCCACCTCATTTTGCTGACGCTCTCCGGCGTAGCCCAAAAGCAGGTCTCCTTCGGATACTCTCTGCCCTGTCTCGGCATACCTGACATCAACGACTCCCGCCACATCGGAATATACGGTAACCTTCCTGTCGCCCTCGATCTTTCCGGTGCCGTCAAGAAAGGGCGTTACGTTTCCCCTCTCCACAGCCACTGTCTGCAGAGTATCCGGAGAAAGATAATAATATAAGCCTCCGCCCGCCACGGCGAGAATAAGTAAGATAATTATGACCGTCCTTAAGATCTTTTTCATTTATTCAACTCCTTTTAATGCCTCAACCATATTTATATCTTTTACCTTCGATGATATTATCCCGTTTACCGCAAGCGACAGGACAAAGGAGAGCAAAAACGCCAGCACATACGGGAAAATACTCATCTTTGAGAATATGTAATCCGCCTCGGAATCAAGCTGAGCCATCATAAATACCAGCAGCCTTTTCCCCACGATCATGCCCGCAAGCGTCCCGAGCCCGGTAATAAGGATATTCTGCTGCTGGAGTATCCACCGTATCTTGGCAGTGGGAAAGCCCAGTACCTTAAGTGTCGCTATCTCCCTTGTCTTTTCGATAAATGACAGCTCTCCCAGATTATACATCACAACTATCCCTACGATAACAGCGATCGTCATCGTATATGTCACGGTCGAATCCACGCTTGCTCTCTTTGCCAGAAGCGTTTTTATAAACTGTTCCTTTGAAAAGACGCTGACTATCTCCGCCCTGTCCCTGACATATGATTCCGGAACCGTCATATTGGTATAAAGAAGTGAGGGCTTAAACTCGCCGCCCTGTGCTTCAAAGAAATCCCTTGAAAGAGAAATGCCCTGTACCCCGGGGGTTTTATATAAAGCCTTTATCCGTCCGCTGATCTCCGTATTGGTGCCGGGCACCTTAAAGCTTATAATATCATCGATGCCTGCCCCGAAGAATTCGGCTGCCCTTGTGCTCATCGCTATACCGTACTTCGGAAGCTTTATATACTCTCCGTCGGCATTCTGAAAATTATAAAGATTGCCCTCATCCGCTATAAAAACATAGTATAACTGCGACCTTCCGCCGCCGCTCACCTCTGCTTCAAGCTGCTGCACCATCTGTCCGCTGTACTTTTTTGCATAGTCATATACGGTTTCGTACCCGGTCTCCCCCGAAAATCCCACGGTATACCCGGCTGGACTCAGCTCGTAATATTCCCAGTGATCGGTGGATCTGAACAGCTCGTTTGCCCCGAAAGCGGCCACTAAAAGAGCCGCACACAGCAGCACCCCTATTAAGGCCGCCATGGTGCGAAGCTTATTGCGGTTTATATCCCTAAGATTCCACCTGCTGGCAAAGCTGAGCCTCCCCCATACAGGGGTCTTTTCAAGGACTCCCGCCCCGATGACCGCCGGAGGCTCGGGACGCAGTATATCTGAAGCCCGCTGTATAAGGAGCTTCCTGCATGCAAAATAATTGGTAAGCCCTGCCAGCGCCGTTATGATAACAATGGTAATTATCACATTTTCCGAAAGCTCCATCCTTTCATACGGATTTGAGTAATATATCTTCATCGCATCGTGCATGGTCTTCCCGAGTGTGTACCATCCCGCCACTGCGCCTAAGATACCGCCAAGGGCAGCTACCACCACCGCATACGAAACATAATGCAGCATGATGACATGCCCCGGAAATCCCAGTGCCTTTAAGGTTCCGATAAGAGTCCTCTGCTTCATTACAAGCCTTGTCATGGTCGTAACGATGCCAAGCAGGGCGATCAGCATAAAAACAGCCGGGAATACGGTTCCCATGGTCTGGTCGGACTCCATATCCGAATTGACGGAAAGATGTCCCATCTCCTTCTGTTTGGGAGTGAAGGTAAGTGCGGTCTTTGAAAGGACGTTAACTATATCACGCCTTGCCTTGTCTATCGCCTCCTTATCCTCCTCAGTAAGATAGAACTGGTTATCTACACCCTTCACATCGACGAACATCCTGTCAAAGCTTAGGGTCTGCCCCGGATATTCCTTTGAGTCAAGAAAGGCAAAGCCGTATTCTCCGTAATCAGGCTCCGAATAAGAATCATCTATCATAAAATACAGATGGTCGGGATTATCCACGATACCCTGTACCGTTTCGTTAAATTCCACCCCGTCGCATATAAGCTGCAGCTCATCACCGACTCTTATTCCCTGCCGCCTGGCAAAATTCCTGTCGATCCAGATTCCGTTTGAGCCGCTCACATACGGCTCACCCTCCATCAAAAGCATGGATGAGATATCATTGCTCTCAATGAAATTATATTCAAGCTTCTTTTCAGCCCCGCCTGTCCGTATCCTTCCCACCGTGGTATAGCGAAGCTCTGCGCCTTCAACCGCCCGGACCGACCTGACCGTAATAAGATCCTCCCTCGTAAAGCCCTCACAGCTCATGCTGAGATCCATAAAATTTGTCTCTTTATAATACCTGTCGACCGAATGACCGGTGCCTGCGATATCCGAATCAAAGCCCTCCAGCATAAACATTGCAAGAAAGCACATCACAAATATCGCAAGAAACTGTATGAAATTCTGCCTTAAGTCCCTGAGGAGCTTTCGCCTTAGATTATTCGTCATATTTTTTACCAGTTAAGCTCCCCGGCATCAAGCGGCTCCTTATTTTCTATGATCTCTACCACTGTACCGTTTTTAACCATTACCACCTTGTCGGCAATGTCCGCAAAAAGGCTGTTATGCGTTACCATCACCACTGTCCTCTTATATACCCTGCTCTGGTCCTGAAGGATCTTTAAGACCTCCCGTCCGGTATTCGTATCAAGAGCTCCCGTAGGCTCATCACAGAGCAGGAGCCTCGGCAGCTTAGCGATGGCACGGGCTATGGACACGCGCTGCTGCTGTCCGCCGGACATCTGTGAGGGGAAATTATCCTTTTTATCGGCAAGTCCCACCATCTCAAGGGCCTTTACCGGCTCCATTATCTTTACTCCCAGATCCTGCATCAGATCCACATTTTCAATGGCTGTAAGTGTAGGTACCAAATTATAGAACTGAAAAACGATGCCGACATCCACTGCCCTGAATTTTCCGAGTCTCCTGTCGTCAAATGAAGTGATATCCTCGCCGCCGAAATAGATCCTTCCGGTCGTGGCTCCGTCAAGTCCCCCGAGCAGGTTTAATAGCGTACTCTTTCCGGCGCCGCTTGGTCCTAAGATCACCACAAGCTCACCCTCATTGATCTCAAGATTTACATCATGAAGCGCCTCATATACTATCTGTCCGGTTTTGTAGACCTTTCCGACATTTTCAAACCTTATAAGAGCA
>JAGBOJ010000111.1 GCA_017633935.1 Lachnospiraceae bacterium
CCAGTTAGTAATAACCATCCTGGGATCTTCGGAATTCTTGTATTTTGCTATATCTGTAAGGCTTATGTAGCTATTATCAGGCTCAGTACCTCCAATAACCCCTATTTCTATTCCGTTAGCGCTAATTTTTGACGTTTGTACCATTAGTTTCTCTCCTAAATGTATCAATGATATATAATTATATACCAGTGATATACTGATAACAAGTATTACGATTACAATTTCGCAGGTATTACCTCGAATATCAGCTTTTTAAACAGACTGATATCAGTCATGTAATCAATCATTTTCTTTTTTACTGTTTTATTTTGCATACATGCTAATGTCCGTTGCCTTGTCTAATGAACAAATGCCCTTTCATGCAAGCATGAAGTGCCCTTGTTCATTGACAAGAGCTTATACGCACAAAAACCGTCTTACCTGACAGGGCATAATACCCCGTCAGGTAAGACGGTCATCCATCACGAATATATGTTGTTTTATACGAAAAAGGGGCGCAGTTAACCCATGCTCTGCTCTGAACAGCGTAGTTCTATTCCGCATGGCTGTCAAGTCCCTTTCCGCCATTCTTTCGGCTTTTTCTTTATGAACCGCTGTTGTTAAATCGTCATAACGCAGGGCTCGTTGTAGCCTGCGATCAGGCTGTCATGGGTCACAAGTTTCAAGCCTTCCGTTTTCGCCTGTGTCAATAGCAGCCTATCAAATGGGTCATTGTGGCGGGGAGCGGCTTTCTGCCTTGTCAATCCCTTCAACGCGAAAACATGGGACAGCCTTATATCGAGCCTTTCAAACCCGGTTTCCTCGCACAGGGAAACAAATACCTCTTCGTCCATTGGCATCTGATCCGGATGTATTTTTCTTTTGATTGCCACCTCCCACACAGAAGCCATGCTGTAATACACCGCATTACCTTCGTTTTCAAGAAGCGCCCGCACATCTTCGCTCAATCGCTTAGAATCAGAAATGGCCCATAACGCAATATGCGTATCCAATAAAAGCCTCATTCAGACACCCCAAACATACTCGCTATTTCATTATTACAGGCATCTATACTGTCCGGTATCCTGTACATTCCATCCGCTATCCCCAGCTTCCTCCCGGGACGCTGAATTTGCGTTTTCTCCTCAACCCGGCCATCATCAAAGCGACTGTCATTTGCCATCGTTCGCTTCAGGAATTCCACAAGAACGCCGACAGTATCATCCGGCATACTGTTAATCATGCGTATCGCTTCCTGTTGAACCGTCATGGTTGACCTCCTTTTCCATGTATTATTTCGAGCGCCTTGTTAATCAGTGATTCTCCGATATGGCGATTTGCACTCCTTATTCTTGAGAAGGCTTCATCTGCCTCATCTGCCGTGATAATTCCTGATTTGAAGGCTCTGATCAATACGCCTACGCTGCCGGTTATCGGCAGATTCATGTTTTGAGCAACCTTTCGTCCCGCAGCCTCATCCATCAACAACAGGTCTGCTTTCATTTCATCGGCGTAAATGATAGCTTCACTTTCTCCAAGATCCAGTCCTGTAGCCCTTTGCAGGAATGAAACCTGACTTTTGTTTTGAATCTGAACGACCTTGATAAATTCACTGTTTCGTATGATATCTGCTTCATCTTAAAAATGTCTCATTGCCTGTAGCTTCAGCAAAAACCGCTTCGGGAAGCAGAACCTCACTAAACAAACTATGAAGCACATCCAGTTTCCCAGCTTTCATCAGCGTGATGAGTGGTGTGGTATCTGAAATTACAATCATTTCTGGTCCTCCATCACGCGATCCAATGTCGCCAAATCTGCCATCAGATCCTCTTCGCTTTGATTCAGATAGGGGATTCCTATGGAGTCGTAAAACTCAATCAGGTCTGTTTTATGCACGCCCAAAATCTCAGCAGCCCGTCCGTGAGAGATAGTCAAATTGCGAATAAATGGATAAAGAAGCATGGCATTTCTCTCAAATGTCTGCTCGAAATCAGCATTGTTCAAGTACGTGCTCATGCCTTCGGGCACTGTTATCTGAACATTTACAGTTCTCATACGATCACCGCCTTCTCCTTTGGCAGGTTCTTGCTCACAAAACGCCGGATTGCCTCCGGATTCTTCTCTACATGATACTTGTATTCAGAAGGAGATTTTCTCGGCATACTGGCTGATTCTTCCAGCGCATCAACAAACATGGATGCAGCTTTCGGCGAAGTCAGCCTGACGCTCTCCAAAATACTTGATGTTGCCATTTCGACACCTCCTCACCTTAGAGCATACGCTCCCAATCTTTATATCGGTACACCGCCCGGTATCTTTAACCCCTCCGAAATGGCATACTGATACTCATAGTATAGCAAAATCTGGCGCTGACTGCAAAGAAAACCCTTTATCCCGTAGTCTCGGTGTGTGGCAGCATTGACAACAATTTCTGTTCGAACAAACATTTTCGCAAAAAAGGATTTACCGGCTTTTTTCCTTTATAAGTCCTATTTTATTCTCTGCCGACGACAGTATTGCTTCTGCGTCACTCCCGAGAACATCAAGTCCGACAGCACTTATTAATCTGACATCCCGGATTCCGTAATATCCTTCTGCCAGAGCCTTTATATATCCGAATCCATATTCCTCCGGTACAAAATGTCCGCCGGCTGTGGTTACAACATAGATCCTACCTGCCCTGCACAGTCCTATCGGAACTCCCTCCTTTGTATATTTGAAGGTAAGCCCGACCACATTTACCTGTTCAAGGTATTGCTTTAAAGAAGCCGGAAATGAAAGATCCCAATAGGGAGCTGCTATCACAATTTCTTCCGCTTCCGCAAACTGTTTTGCCCACTTGAACATCGGAGCATCAAACTTATTTTCGGAAGAAAGCCGGTCTCTCTCGTTAAGAAAGCTTTCATCGACCACAGGAAATATGATATCCTTCAGATCCACCTCTTCATATGATTTATTGAGCACGGACAGCAGCTTATCCGCGAGTCTTTTGGTCCTTGATCCTTCCCTTACACACGCATTTATAAAAAGAAGCTCCATACACTCTCCTCCCTTATTCCGGCATACTCACGCAGAGAGTCATGCATACTTTCCGGTACTCTGTTTTACCACAGCTCACTCTGCTTTTCTTCAAGCATAAAAAGAACATCTTCGGCTTTGTCGTATGTCCCGGAATTTATCATACCGTCAAATTCCGTTAAAACCCCGTATACCTTTGATGACAGCTCATCTATATCTTTTTCACCCGATTCTTCAAGATAATTTTCCAGTCTTCCTCCGACATACCTTCCGTCCCTTATCCCTAAAAAGGTCTGCGCAAGCTTAAGGTCATATCTGTTAAAAGCTGCATAAAGACCCACTGCATCAGCAACAAGCTCATCCCAGATCGCATCTATCATTTCGGGATAAAGCCTCCTGCAGATAAAATGCGTGCATTCATGGTATCGCCTTATCGTATCCGAATACCTTATCCACTCCTCCTTTGAAAATCCCGCATCGGAAGACCCGATATTACTGTACGGACCGACGGATAGTATGATTATGGCATCGGTGTAGTTTTTCTTATCGGAAGTAAAACGCTGAAATTCCTGATCCCAATCCGGATCAACATTGCCTTTTTTCAATTCTTCCTTTAAGAACTCTTCCTTATGAGCCTCTATCCTTCTCCAGTTTATGACCCCGTCAAGGATTGAAGCACCCTGGGTTTTGGGGATTTCCTGTGGAGTGCACCTGAATGCCATGATCTGTAAAAAGGTCTCAAAATCGGCTCTTTTTGCTAAAGTTATAACCTGCACCTTTCCTGCGGGAGTATCGGTCAAAACACAGTTGTCCTTATCGGAGGTTATAAAATGGGAAAGAGATTTTGACTCGGGCTCTTCACCATTAAGTACTACAGCCTTATACTCTAAGGCTGCTTTACTGCTTTTGGGTGCAATATAGAGCTGCCTGTAGGTTTCAGCCAGCTCTTTTACTGTATTTTTTCCTTCCATAAAATACCTTCATTTTGTAATAAAAGCACTTTTGACGCTCATATCAGAGAATCGGAGATAACATATTTTCCGGAGTCGATACTGTCTTCGAGTTCTTTAAGCGGCATGGGCTTTCCGAAAAGATATCCCTGCAGTCTTCCGCAGCCGGCCGTACTTAAAAATGTCGCAGCTTCGTCCGTCTCCACACCCTCCGTAAGGGATTTCATACCGATGCCGTCTGCAAGCCTTATTATGGTATCGAGAATTATCCTTGATTTTTCATTGTTTTCAAAATTTGTAAGGAATTTCATATCGATCTTAAGCACATCAAAGCTGAAATCCTTTAAAACATTGAGCGAGGAATAACCGGAGCCGAAATCATCAAGCCAGATGCTAAAGCCGTCCTTATGGAGCCTGTCCATGGCCCTTGAAAGTATCCCGTCGTCATCCATAAGGGCGCTCTCCGTAACCTCCACATGCAGATAATCCTTTGAGATACCGTATTCCTCCACATATTTTTCAAGCTCGCCCACCGCATCCATCAGTTCAAAATCAAGTCTCGAAAAATTAAGTGACACCGGCACTACCTCCCTTCCGTTATCCAGTGCACTCCTCATATTCTCGCAAACCTGCTTAAAGATGCAGGCATCAAGCTTATGGATCTGCCTGTATTCCTCTAAAACAGGAATAAAAACTCCCGGAGATAAAAAGCCGTACTTGGGATCGTTCCACCTTGCAAGGGCTTCAAGTCCGCAAAGCTCCCTCGTATCCGACCAGACCACGGGCTGATAGTAAACCTTGATATCGCCGTTTGCAACGGCACGGTCGATATGATTTACTATGTACTGGTTCATATGGAATCTGCTGTCCACATCCTTGTCATATTCCTTGAAGTTTTCTCCGAATTTATTCTTTGTCAGGCTGCAGGCATATCTTGCGCAGTCAACAGCCACCCTCGGATCTGTATCTCTGCTTAACGGACGGTACCCGCCCACCTTAAGCTCAAGATAAACCTCTTCATTCTGGCTGTGAACCTGCGCCCTTATTTTTTCGACCCTCTCCCTTCCGGTAGAGGAATCGGCAAGTACCACAAAATGGTCATCCGACTGCCTTGCCACCGGCTCACTGTCAAAGCTTTCCTTTATCACCCTTGCGAGATTTATAAGATATTCATTGCCCGACTGATAGCCGAACTGATCATTATAGGTTTTGAAATTCTCGATGTTTAAGAAAAGAAATATCTTTTTTTCAAGATCCGTCGCGGGATTTTTAAGTATCTCCTCAGCCTCCTTATTAAACCATACCATATTGTGGATACCCGTCAGATCGTCCTCCACTGAGATCCGCTCCAAGGTCTCCTCTTTTTCCGATTCTATACGGCGCTGATGATAGATCGAAAAGCTGATCATGACCAAAACGATCCAGAGCATAAAGTAATTTATCGTATCACCTTCTCTTACTTTTCCGCCTGCTTCGTCTATTTCAATAAGATAAGGAAGCCAGAGTGAATAGAAATACATAAAAGCCCCGCCCATTATGATAGCGGAAACATACGGCTTCCAGATGAGCATACAGGCCACGAATAAAAGCATCGTGACAAAGCACAGGATCTGCCTGTCATTTGAGACATCATAAATTGAAGTCTCCACCCCGAAGCCGACGCAGATAACGGCATAGATGATATTTATGACCTGACCGTAATAATCCTTTCTGATATCCTTATACACATAAACACATTCGTACAAAAGATACATAACGGCAAGCACAAGAAGAAGCAGGTGGTACTTCATGCCAAACAGCATCTTAAGCCCTGTCATTTCTGCGCTGTTATTTATAACAAACCTTGTAAGGATCACCAGATCAAGTATCATGACGGAAACCGCGATCACCTTCCCGGCATTAAACTGCGATTTGTTTTTTATGTATCTGTAGGAAAAGGCAAGAAGTATCAGTGCCGTGGAAAATAAGAGCAGATAGTTTGATTCACCGTCAAAATATCTTAAAAAAGTACGCCCCGGTCTTTCATGCACATACCTTATTATCATCCAGATTTCCAGTATGATAACTATAAAAGACATATAAATGGCGGTACGGATGTTTGTTTCATTTATGTATCTGTTCTGATAATCGGTTGTTTTGTTAAACCCAAGCTCCTTAAGAGCCCATTTTATGTATTTCATGTGACACCCCCGTAAGCAGCAGCTTGAACAGCTCCTGTATAATTAAACCTGCCGCGGCACTATTTCCGCAGGATTGTATCAAAATCCATACATCATTATAACAACATATTACCCGTAATACAATAAAAACCTGATTTGCGGCTTTTAACTTTGCGGCATTTAACCCGCATTTTGCCACAGGCGTTCGAGATCGTAAAACTGCCGTCCTTCACGGTTAAAAACATGAACTATGACCGTATTGTAATCCATAAGTATCCAGTTTGAATCACCCTTTGGCCTTCCCTCGATACTGCGGGCATTTATCCCTTTGCCGTTAAGCTTTTCATCGACATTTTCCACCAGAGCCTCAAGCTGGTTCGGATTTGAAGCCGTGGCAAGCACAAAATAATCGGCAACCGGAGTAAGGTCATGCACATCTATTACCTTTACATCCTCGGCCTTTTTTTCTTCCAATGCGCTCACGACTATATCCGCTATTTCTTTTGCTTCCATATATTTTATCCCCTTTTTATCTTATCCGTTATTTCCTTATAATATTTCTGTGTCTCCTCCGTAGCCGGATCGATCTTTGCGCCTTTATTTCTTAAGTATTCCAGCGTATCTGAAAGTATGGTGCAGACGGTTTTATCAAGATCGGTGTAGGCCATCGCACGAACCGTATTAAGGTCTGGTGCCTCCGTGCGGTTCGGTTCTATATAATCCGCCGTAAATATTATCTTTTGCAGCAGGGACATCCCGGGCTCTCCGGTAGTATGGGTCCTTACCGCGTTAACTATATCCATATTCGTTATACCGTATTGCTTCATCGCAAGAAATGCACCCAGCTTTGCATGGATCAGCGAAGGATTTTCCGTCTCTTCCTTTGAAAGCTTTATATCATATTTTTTGCACATTTCAAATTTTTCTTCATTCGGAATGCATTTTGCGCAGTCGTGAAGAAGTCCCGCCATAAAAGCATCGTTCATATCCGCCCCGTACCGCATTGCCATATTTGCGGCGGTGTAGGCCACGCCCAGCGTATGCTGGTATCTGTCCTTATCAAGAACCTTCTTGATCTTTTTTTTGATATCCAAAGCTTTTTCGTTCATATTTTTGTCCTTTTATAATACAGACTGCATCTTCCGGTCTTCTTCGATCCTCTCACTGCTGCCGGCGGTCTCCGGCTCTTTATCTGTAGAGCTTTTTTTCATTGATGAATTCCGACACTAAAGGCGGAACAAGATCTGAGATATCCTCTCCGTTTTTAATCATATTTCTTATCATATTGGAGGAAATATCTATATTTGAAGCATTAAATACCGATATGACGGCATCAAAATCCTTTTCATAGCTTTTTACCAGAGCCCTTAACGCTTTACTGTCATAATCGTCTCTTGCCGATACAAGGAGATGACAGCTTTTTAATATCTCCTCCGGATTTTTAAAGGTTCGCAGTTCAAACAGCGAATCCGCTCCGAGGATATAATAAAAATCCGCATCCCCGAAGCTTTTTTTAAGCTCCCTTAAGGTTTCATAAGTGTAGGAATTGCCCTCACGCTTTATCTCGATATCTGAAACTTCGATAAATCCGTGCCCTGAGGCTGCAAGTCTGCACATCTCATACCTTACTTTGCCGTCCGGTATATATTGACCCGCCTTAAAGTACGAGATCCCGCTCGGTATCATAAGGATCCTGTCAAGCTTAAAGGCTTCATAAGCAAGCGCGGCTATCCTCATATGTCCGTTATGAACCGGATTAAAGGTGCCGCCAAAGATCCCCAGCTTTTCAGGCATCTTTTTTTGCCTTCTTCGGAAGCTCTATTTTAGGGTCCTTTGAGGGTCTGTAAAGCACAAATCTTCTGCCGATTACAAAAACGACAAGAGACCTTGTCCTTTCCGCTGTGATCCCGGCAAGCTCCCTTACGCTTTCATCGCAGTTTTTTAAGACGCTTATCTTTATAAGCTCTCTTTTTTCAAGTGCTTCATCTATGGCTTTTATAAATTCGGGCGTAACCGCTTCTTTTCCGATACGGAATATAGGCTCGAGGTCGTGTGCAAGTCCTCTTAAATATGCCCTTTGTGAACTGCTTATCTTCATGGCTGCTCCTTCAGAACCGTTGTAAAAAAACCTATCATTTGTCCCGTTCAGGTTATTTATGAACAGTTCCTTAATAATGAGTAAATGTCAATCTATTTATAATAATCAAACTCGTGTCCGTACATCCTGACTGTATCCCCGTCGGATATACCGAGTGCTTCAAGCTCGTCTAAAATGCCGTTCTCCTTAAGAAACTTCTGGAAGAACATAAATCCCTTTTCCGACTGGAGATTGGTATACCCCAGCATCTTTTCTATCCTCGGACCCTCTATCACATATACCTTATCTTCGTCATCGAAATGTACCGTATAAGGCTCATCTGCCGTCCTTTCAAATTCCGGAAAGAATTCCTGTGTAAATACGGCACCGTCATCCTTATGCTTTTCCACCTCTTTTGAGGCATAATACAAAAGCTCTTTAACTCCCTCTCCCGTTACCGCTGAGATCGGAAATACTTTTATTCCACTGCTTTTAAATTCGTTTTCGAGTCTTTTTATGACCTCATCCTTATTTTCGCAGACATCAAGCTTATTGGCTGCGATTATCTGGGTCTTTTTGTAAATATCCTCCGAATATTTTTCAAGTTCCTTATTTATGGCATATATATCCTCCACCGGGTCCCTGCCTTCCGTGGAGGCGGCATCTACCATATGTATAAGAACCTTGGTGCGCTCGATATGTCTTAAAAATTCATGACCGAGCCCCGCTCCGTCCGCGGCACCCTCTATAAGCCCCGGGATATCCGCCATTACAAAGCCTCCGCCGTCAAGATCCACAACGCCCAAATTCGGTTCAAGGGTCGTAAAATGATAATTGGCTATCTTGGGTCTCGCATTTGTGACACTTGAAAGAAAAGTGGATTTCCCGACATTCGGAAAGCCGACAAGTCCGACATCCGCAATACATTTAAGCTCAAGGACTACCTTTAATTCCATGGCCGGCTGTCCGGGCTGGGCATACTGCGGCACCTGCATGGTAGGCGTGGCATAGTGCTGGTTCCCGTTCCCGCCGTGTCCGCCTTTAAGCACGAGAAATCTCTCGTTATCTCCGGACATATCCGTTATGACCTTTCCGGATTCCGCCTCGCGTATTACGGTTCCTTCCGGCACATATAAGACTATATCCTCCCCGTTTTTTCCATGGCAGTTTCTTTTACCGCCTTCCTGTCCGTCGGATGCCTTATAGCTCCTTTTATACCGGTAATCCCTTAAGGTGTTCATTCCCTTATCCACGGCAAAATAGACGCTTCCGCCGTTTCCGCCGTCACCGCCGTCGGGTCCGCCCGCAGCCACATACTTTTCCCTTCTGAAGCTTACGTGCCCGTCTCCGCCTTTACCGGACTTGATTGTGATCTGTGCAATATCCGCAAACAATTTATAAATCCCTCTTTTTTAGAAGCCGTACAAAAATAAAAAGCAATATGTAAATTTATTTTTGTACTGATTCTTAATATAGCCCCGGACATATTGCCCGAGGCTATCACATTACTCTGCCGCAGCTTCTACTTCGTAAACGCTGGCCTGTTTTCTGTACTTATCCTTCCTTTCAAACCTGAGCACGCCGTCGATCTTCGCATAAAGCGTATCATCGCTTCCCCTGCCCACGTTCTTGCCGGGATGGATATGAGTTCCGCGCTGTCTGTAGATTATGTTTCCGGCCTTTACAAACTGACCGTCCGCTCTCTTGGCTCCAAGCCTCTTTGATTCGGAATCACGTCCGTTCTTTGTCGAACCGACTCCCTTCTTATGAGCAAAAAACTGAAGGTTATAACTAAGCATCTTTCTCACCTCCTAATCAGAGTGTTCCTTCCGATACATCCGTATCATACCGAATATACCGGTTCTTTCATATTTCACTTTCAAGTCTTAGATACTCCCTGCCGTATTCCTTTTCTATTCCCCGTATCCCGAGTAAAAAAGTATCTATAAGGAGCATCGTGTCTCTGCCCGGTCTGTGATCTGTGAATCTGCATTCAATGATGCCCCGATCCTCATCCGTACTTATTTCCATTTTCTCACCCCTCGCAAACTCGTCTATGGCGTTTATCGTATTGATCGTGAGTATGGAAACCGCCGCGCATATGACATCTTTTCCGGGATCATCAAAAAGAGCATGGCCTTCGACCTTAAACCCTTTGAAATTTTCCCTGTCACCGTAGGTCTTTACAGTTATCATCCTTAAGCGTTGATCTTGTCGATCTGAACTCTCGTGTATGACTGTCTGTGTCCGTTTTTCTTGTGATAACCCGACTTCGGCTTGTACTTGTAAACAGTAACTTTCTTAGCCTTACCCTGCTTAAGCGCCTTGCCTGTAACCGTAGCCGAAGCCACTGTCGGATCGCCGACAACAAGCTTATCGGAGCCTACTGCAAGCACCTTGTCAAAGGTAACGGTATCACCCTCGGTAACGTCAAGCTTTTCCACATCGATAACATCTCCCTCAGAGACCTTATACTGCTTGCCGCCCGTAGCAATAATAGCGTACATACTCTGCACCTCCTTATCTTACTCGCTGCTTTCGGTGGGTCTTATCCTAAAAACCTCTTTTAGGAGTTGTGCAAAAATAAATTTACAATATTAAGCAGGATTTTCTGTCGAGAGTGCCGGTCGAAAATTGTGCGCATAGCGGGCTATGTAAGCAATTTTTGACCGGTGCTATCGGCAGAAAAGACAAATAATATGTAAATTTATTTTGCACAAATCCTTACCTGTTCATGCGGTGGCTTTGTCAAAAATGACAAAGATATGCTCAAAACACATACCCAGCTATATTAACAGCATTTTTTCCCGTTGTCAATACGCCCGTTTACCTTTTTGTCAGGCTTTTTTATCAGGCGGTAAGCCGCTTATTCAATGATAAATACCGCACCTGACCTTGTTTTTTCATCGGTCATCTCATCGATGTTCTTTAATGTAAGACCGTTATCATCAGCATAAATGTACATTCCCTCGTTTGCGGCGCTTTCAAAGGATACTCCGTCACTGCCGTCAAGAGCCGAAACCGTCTTAAAGGTCTGGGCAAGGGCGGTCTCAGCCGAGGCATCTGTATCCTGTGAGAGCACAACGGTATTGTCGTTTTTTACGGTCAGGAATAATCCGGTCTTATTTTCCGCTTCTATTGAAATCAGGGTTTCGTCATCAGGATCGCTTTTTCCGGCAGTTATCACCCAAAGTCCGTCCTTTTCTTTTTCCGAAAGATTTTTTCCGACAGGCACATCCGTATAAGGATAAGCTTTATCATCCGACGAGCAGATAAATTCCTCATGCCTTACCTCTCCGCCGTTTGTACAGCTTAGCTCAAAGGCTTTTCCATAAAGTCCGGACGCGCTTTCCTCCATAAACTCCACATCACCGTTTTCATCAAAAATGATCTCCTGCAGACAGGCGCTTCTTCTGTAACCGTTTCCGCCGGGCATCGATCCGTCGTGATACATCATATATGTTTTACCATTAAAATCAAAGATCGCTTCATGATTTGTATTGCAGGTCGCGGTAGGGTCCATAAATTTTCTGTAATCCCTCCACTCTCCCGTAAAAAGATCGTCCGTCCTGACATAGCCCATGCTCTCACGCCACTCTGTCGCATAAAAAAGATAATAATCCCCGTAATAATTCCCTTCTTCATCGCTTCTGCGGTAGATCCACGGAGCCTCGGTATAATTTGTCAGATTCATTGTCCTGTTCAGTATATCACATTCGCCCGCCTTAAAGCCGCCGGTTATCTCGCCGTCCCCGTTTAAGTCCTTAACCGATATCATATCCTCATTAAGCTCGCAGATATAAAACAGGCTGTTTCCCCATGCAAGATATCTGTGTTCCTCACCGTCTTCTCCCGTTTCCACCCATACCGTGGGATCGATGTCATTCCATGCATTGCTTTCGGGCTTTGTTAAAAGCGCGCTTACAAGCGGCTTTCCGATATCCGTAAAGGGTCCGGTGGGACAGTCTGCTACAGCCACACCTATCGACTGCTTCTTTCTTGATGTCTTATCCCATGAGCAGTAATAAAGATAATATTTATCATCATGCTTAATGACCTGGCTTGCCCATGCACTCTTGCTGTCACCTGCCCATTCCACATCGGTCATTTTCATCACAACGCCTTCGTAATTCCACTCCCTGAGGTCTTTACTCGAATAGCAAAGATACTCGGGAATGTGATATGCCGCCTCCGAAACCTCCTTGTCTGTGGACATATCATGTCCTGTGTAAAGATAGACAGTGTCATTGTCCACATATACCGCCGGATCTCCTCCGTAAACGATATCGCCGTTTTCATCCCTGAGATTTGCGATCGGATTTGTAAGCCCGCTTTTTTCTATCACAATTTCTTCGGGAACTATACCTGTATCGCCACTCCCTGTTCCGGCTTTTTCCGTTTCGGACTCTTCTGTTCCGGCTTTTTCCGTTTCGGTTTTTCCCGTTTCAGATTTTTCTGTTTCAGCCGTAGCATCGGGCACCACCTGTGAAGCGTTATCAACAGTTGTTCCCGATGAGCACCCCGTTAGCACAGATAAACACAACGCGATTGTTAACAGAATCCTCAGCTTATTTTTCATAATTAAATTCCCCTTATTATATGATCAGAGCTATATAAAACAGCCTGACTAAGATACCATTATTTTTTTATTGCTGCTTTCGGGCTTCAATATTTCCCGAGGCCAGCTTTACACAATGCAGACACATAGGCGCTATATATAAAGCACCGGCTATCCATGCCACCTGATCGGCAAAGGTGATGGCATCATACTTAAATACCGGTACGAATAATACGCTGACAACGATCCTTGCCACCATTTCCGAAGCTCCGGAAAAAATGGTCCTTCCCGAATATCCTAATCCCTGAGTCGTCATCCTTGTTACATTCAGAACACCCAATGCCCAGTAGAACATGCCGAGCCTTCTCAAATAAAGACCTGCTGTATCCAAAACCTCCGTTTCTGAGGAAGATACAAAGAGCATCGACATATCTCTTCCGAATAATATCAGCACTATCCCGATCAGTACTCCGTATAAAACTCCTATTATAATGCCCTCCTTCAGACCCTGTCTTATCCTGTCGGCCTTTCCCGCACCATAATTCTGCCCCACAAAGGTAGCCACCGCATTTGCAAGGGCATCAAAGGGACACATGGCAAGCTGCTTTATCTTCATTCCGGCCGTAAAGCCCGAAACATATATGCTTCCCAGGCTGTTATTTGCAGACTGCATCACCATACTCCCGATAGCCGTGATCGAAAACTGCAAACCCATGGGCACACCCATCACAATGAGCTTACTGAAATGCTTTCTGTCGAGTGTCCTGTCCTCTTTTCTTATCCTGAGTATATCGTATTTTTTTATTATAAGTATCAGACAGGCTATACCGCTTACAGCCTGAGCTGCTATCGTCGCGATCGCGGCACCTGCGACTCCCATATTAAATAAAAGTATAAATGCGAGATCCAGCACTATATTTATAATGGATGAAATGATAAGAAAGATAAACGGAGTCCGGCTGTCCCCTATTGACCTCAGTATGCTTGAAAGCAGATTGTAAAGCAGGGTAAAAGGGATCCCCGCAAAAATTATAAAAAGATAGGTATATGCATCGGAATAAATATCCTGAGGTATTTTTAATATATGAAGGATCTGATGGGTTAAAAGTGTGGTCAGTCCGGTAACAACGATCCCGGTTGCCACAGTCATTACCGCCGAATGATAGACATAGCGTCTGAGGTCATGGAGGTCGTCTGCTCCGAAGCGCTGGGCCATTGGTATCCCGAAACCCGAGCATACTCCTATACAGAATCCCAACACCAGAAACTGTACGCTTGAAGTAGACCCGACTCCCGCAAGTGCTCCTGCGCCTAATGCCCGTCCCACGATCATCGCGTCTACCATATTGTAAAACTGCTGAAAAAGATTTCCTAAAAGAAGGGGGACCGCAAAGCGCAGCATAAGCTTTGCGGGACTTCCCTGTGTCATGGTGGTTGTCATATAAACACCTGTTTATTTTAAGAAAAAGCTTTAATCTGAAACTATCTGGAGGTTATGATCTCCGCAATGTCTCTCGGTGATGCCCCGGCAGGGATCGTGTGGGCACCCGTGACAAGATGCCGGTCATAGCCGTTTAAGCAGAGATACTGGTCAAACTGCATCGCATCGGCTACGATTCCCGCAGCCTGCAGCTTTTTAGCCACAGCCGTGGAGGATTCACCTTTAACTATAGTCACGGAAAGTGCGGCTGTAGAAGAAGGCAAAGGCTCTCCTGCTCCCTCAGTCTCTGTTGCAGGTATCTGTGCTGCCTCCGGTGCCTGTACCTCGACTTGAGCCGGCGTTTCAACCGCCGTTTCTGACGCTTTTGACGAAGACGATGTCTTTTTATCCGACGATGATGAGGTCTTTTTATCGGAAGATGACGATGTCTTCTTATCCGATGAAGATAAGGTCTTTTTATCGGAGGATGATGAAGGCTTTTTATCCGTTGACGAACTTAACGCCGCTTTTCCGGCATCAAGTCCAGCTTCTTTCGTATCCTCACTCTTATCATCTTTTTTCTCACTGTTCTTTACGGAATGGTCCAAAGCGCTCTCTGCCCCAGCGCTTTTTAATTCACTGGTTTTTCCGTCATTTTTGGCATTCTTTACCGTATCAGCACTTACAGCTTTTTTTATTCCGCTCTCCGACAGGCTTTCACTGCCGGTCACATTGGCATTTTCAGATAAAGTGTCTGCGCTTACAGGAGACATTGCGGCATCGTTTGAGTTTTCATCCTTCACTTCATTTTTTGCGGCTTCCTCGGCCAGCTCAGATGCCTGTGAAAGCAGCAGGTCATCTTCTTCAACCATCCCCAATGCTCTTGCCCTTGTCTTTATCTCTTCATCGGAAAGCTCTGCGGCCCTGCCGCTCTTTCCGGCAGAAACTATCAGCGTGGTAACGATAATACCGAGACCGAGACCTCTTAAATACATTTTCAATCTCATCCCTGCTTTGCCTCCATAAGTCCTATCTTAAGCCGCACCTCACCCACACCGATGCCCAACTCACGCGCAATATCCACGTCCGAAACGCCATCATTATGAAGTCCCATTATCCTGCCGTTTAAATCCTCCTGGGCATAAGAGTTTTCATTATGCTCCTCTTGTGTTTTGCTGCCCGATGCTCCGCCGGGCGCGAACATCCTGGGGATCTTAAACGCCCTGTCCTTATTTTCATGGGTCTCATTTTCGTTTGACACCCCGCTCACACCGTAAGCAGCTCTTCTTTCGTCACGCATTGCATTTTCATGCCTTGTGACGGCAGCCGTACCGTTCCTTCCGACTCCGCCCGCCTTAAGAGCCGCCTTAAGAGCAGGTCTGTCCTTGACCGCCTGAAAGCCCTGAATCTTCTGAACAGTTTCCGGCTCTTTTTCCTTTTCTTTTTCTCTTACCTCTTTATTTACGCTGTCAACCTTTCTGACCGTATTTTTTATATCCGCTGATTTTTCGTTCAGCATATCATAAAGAAAGAGAACCTCCTTATGATTTCTCTCTATCTCATCAACCACGGTTTTCCCGTATTCATTTATGGCCATTATCTTCTCGTTTGAGAGCTTTTCCATGGCTCTTGCGGCATCATCCTGTGCTATGGCACATTCGCTCATTACAGTTTCGGTGATCTTTCTTTTGGCATCGGCTACACATTCATCCGCAGTCCTTTTCAGCTCCTCCTGCGCATTTGAGATATCCGGTGCCTCGCCCTCTTTTCCTTTTGTATCGGGAACTATGAAGCCTGCCGCAAAAATAACTGCTCCAAGTATCAGGAGCAGTATCTCAGCAATACTCATATTGATATATCAAATCCTCCCTTTTTCTTAATGACTACTTTTCCGTCGGGATCCTTCTTTTTTTTGCGGTGCATACCTCCGTCACCCGCATACTCATTTCTGCTTCCCCCGTTATCTTCGGTAGATGTATCCGTATCCTGCTGCTCCTGTACCGAATGATCCTTTATATCGGTCTGTTCATCCACATTATTTTCAACCGCATTCTGCATAATGGCAACTTTATTGTCGTCATTTTGCTTTATGATAGATATATCTTGCGAAACAGAGATCGTTCCGCTCTGCATTATAGGTGATATTGCCATAAAAACCCCTCAAATCACATTGCCATCATTTTCACATCACCGTTTTCTTTTCTGAAACGGCAGTAATGGTAATCGGTCTTTAATACAAGGCTTGCTTCCGAGATCACAAGTCTTGTACCGGTATGTGCCTGCCCTGTCACTATGATCTGCGCCGCACTCTCCGTATCAAATTCAAGTGAAAGCTTACCGAGTTCGGCATTGTTTGCGGCAAGCTGCTCTTTTTCCTGCTTTAATATAACCGCAGCATCCTGCATCTTTTTTATCTGATCCGGAGGAAGCTTTTCTCCTTTTTGCAGCCTCTGTCCCACTGCCTGAAGAACCGGCTCCATTCTGCTGATATTTTTCTTAAGCTCATCATTTTCCTTCTGAAGCTTTGCAAATCTTGCCTTAAGCTCCGGGTCAATACCGACCTCGATCACGGTATCCACGCCCATTTCAGAGCCGATCGTCTTTGCCGAGATTTCATTTCCAGAACGAACATGTCCGCCGGTTATAAATCCCTTCCTGCCTTCGACATGTATCTTGTCTGCTGCCGAAACCTCACTGTTTAATATAAGCTCCGACTGGATATTGCCTCCTGAGGAAACAACTGCCGAATTGATATATTTTGTAACGATATTGCCTTTGGCCCTTACATTGCCCTTGGTCATACCGTTAATGCCCTTTGCCACCGAAATGCTCCCGCCGGCCTCTACATCCGCAGCCTCTACTACGCCTCTTATCTCTATGTCTCCGGTTGCCTTAAGCTTATATCCCGTGGTCACATTTCCCGTCACGAGCACATTCCCTTCAAAGTTCACATCCCCCGTGGACACATCCACATTTGTAAGCTCCAAGACACTTGAAACAAATACTGTACCCTCTATCAGATTGACATGTCCGTCGACCGCCGAGATCAGTTGTGTACCGTCTTCGGAGATAACCATATCCTTTCCGTGCTTGAAAACAGCTCTTTTTATGTCCTTGGGCTTTATCCTCTCACCGAATACGTCTTTTCCCGCCTGTCCCTCTACCTCTTTATGGAGCTTTGCAAGAACCTGTCCCTTTGCACAGGCATGCACTAAGGATAAAGCATGAAAATCAACAGATCCGTCCTCATTCAGCTTAGGCTTTGCTAAGGGATTTGTATCAAAGCAGTATTCCACATATCCGTCTTTTCCTTCCACTACGGGCTCTCCGACGGCTATCACATAATCGGTGCAGTACCTTCTGTCCTTAAAGAAACCGTTTATAACGTCTTCATCGGGCTCAACCTTATAATACCCGGCCTTCATATCACCCTTTATCTCGTTTAAGTCCATCAGAGTACCTTTGGCCGTAGGCGGGTAAAACCTTGCCGTAAGCTTCATTCCGTCGCTTGAAGGCTTTAAGCTCATTGTTTCATTTATCTCGTATGTCTTTTCCCTGTTCAGTCTGACATTCTGATCCTTATTTGCACTTACAGCATTAAAAAGCGGCACCTTCTCATAGCTGATACGGTGAAGATTAAGATAATCCTCCAGTTCCTTCATATCAACAGGACTGCCGCTTCCCTTTGACCCATACAGATTTATAAATGTGGCGCCGTCTTTTATATCAATCTGAAAATAACCGTTCCTGTTCTCATCCATTCGCCGTTACCTGCCTTACTTTGAATTGGTAATATACCCCATATACTTTCCGAGCTTCTCTTTCATCTTTTTTAACGCTTTGATATGAAGCTGGGAAACCCTTGACTCCGATACCTCAAGTACATTACTTATTTCCTTTAATGTCAGCTCTTCGTAATAATAAAGCAATATAACCTTACGTTCCCTGTCTGTAAGAAGCTCCAAAGCATCCGCAAGCATCTTCTTTAACTCGGCCTGCTCCACTACCTCCTCCGGTCCGGGTTCATCGGAGGCTATCGTTTCTCTTTCGGCACTTCCCTCGTCACTGCTGTTTTCGTTGAATTCATTCAATGAGACAACATTCGTGACTGCCATCTGGGACTGCCATTCCGCATATTCTTCGGAAGAAAGTCCAAGCTGTCTGGCTACATCCTCGTCACTTGCGCTCTGCCCTGTCTGGGCTTCTATCGTTTTAACCGCGTCATCTATCTGCTTCTGCCTCTGTCTGATGGTACGCGGAATCCAGTCCATCTTCCTTATCTGGTCAAGGATCGAGCCCCTTATCCTTAAGGATGCATATGTCTCAAACTTGACATCCTTAGTGGCATCATATTTGTCAATGGCATCAATAAGACCGAATACTCCGTACCCTACAAGGTCGTCGTATTCGACATTATAGCCCAGATACATACTGAGCCTGCCGGCCACTATCTTAACAAGCGGTGCATATTCAACTATGATCTTTTCCCGAAGCTCGGGGGAACCGGTTTTTGTGTATTCCGCCCAAAGCTTCTGTCTTCCGGCATCATTCATTTATTGAATACCAAGCCCTCATCTTAGTAAATGTTACTGACTACTCACCGGTCTCACCCGGTGTCTGTTCATTTCCTTCATCATAAGAGACTTCCGTTTCAGCCTCTTCTCCCTCACCTGCAGGACCCTTTTCGATCATTTCCCCGTCTTCTCCGACATTTTCCTGTTCCTCTACAGGACGGGGCAGCTCGATCTTATCCAGAAGATATTTTATGACATCTCCTATCACGAGAAAAACAAGGAGGCTTATGAGTATTATCACTAAAGCAAAATGAAGCTCATAATGCTGTATACAAACTATTATCGCTGCGATCGCACCACCAACGAGAGTCACAACGGTGGGAACAGGCTTTGTCTTAAGTCTTATCGGCTGATTCTTCTTTTCTTCTTCAAGCTCTTTGGCCCTTTCGATCAGCTTCTCGCGCTCTTCTCTGTTCTTTTTGCGTTCCTGCTTCTGCTGCGCCTGCTCCTTGGCAAGATCGTCAATGGTCTTTTTTTCGTTGCTCATATTTTGGAAACAGGCTTACCGACTGCCTTTATCACAAAATCACCGGTTTCCGGATAAAACTCCACCGTACGTCCGTAATTAAGTCCGCAGTCTTCGGCCTTGAGCGGGATACCAAGCTCTTTCAGCTTCTTTTTAACCGCAAGCACGTTTCTGTCCCCTACCTTCATAAGCGGAGAAGCACTGTTCTGAAAGCCGAACATCTGTGCTCCCCCGGCTATCTTGGCAACCATCATCTTACGTCTTGCACCGGCCTTTTCCATCTGTCTCACAAGCTCTTCCACACCCGTGTCCGCAAACTTTGCTACATTTGTATTATTTTTTATCTCCTTGCTGTCCGGCAGCATAACATGAGCCAGTCCGCCTATTTTATTTCCGGTATCCCTTATAGCGACACCCACGCAGGAGCCGAGTCCCAATGTTGTAATACTGTTGGGGCTGATACATAATTTTAAATCGGCCATACCGACTTTTATCATTTCAGCCATTTATAATCCTCTTATTTGTTGTAATCAGCCGTACTCCTTACGGCAATACCTTAAGTTAAAGCAATTTGAGCCGTCATTAATCCTGTATTACACCAAGCGCCCTCAAAAGCTTACTGTATGAGGGAAGATCCGGCACAAGTATGAAGAAACCGTTAAGTTCAACATCATCGGTAAATGCCGTCTGGATAAGAAGCATCTTATCACCCACCATACCAAATTCTATGGCCGGAACCGAAAGTATGGCTCCTGCCATATCAACAGCAAGATCGGGTACCGACTCGCTTATCGTAAGGTTGGTAAGTGTCGAAAGAGAGTTAAGGTAGGAACCCGTGATTATATTTCCTATCTCCTTAAGCGCGGACTGCGCCATCTCATCCAACTGCGTCACCTGCATTCCCATAAGCTTACCGACGAGGGCATAGGCGGATTTTTCTTCAAGAAGAAACATTATGCTTCCGTGAAGATCTCCCTCTATCCTGAGGTATATACCTGCCATGATCTGCTCTTCACCGCCCATAGCCTCGCCAAGCTCCTTGAAATCCAAAAGCTCGACTCTGGGCACCTTCATATCCACTTTTTGTGACAGCATTGACGCGAGTGCAGAAGCGGCATTACCGGCTCCGATATTGCCTATCTCTTTAAGCACGTCATAATACATGCCGTCAACATTATTCAAATCCAAATCAGACATCAGTTGCCTCCTATTCCTATCAGCCAACCTCTTTTTCGCCGATAACAGCCGCAAGGTCAAGTATGGATACAAGTCCCTTGTCTGTCTTGCCTACAGCGGTTATATAAAGCTGACTCGCATCGTTCTTATCGGGAGTCTGCCTTTCGGTCATAGACTCGGGGAGATCTCTTACCTCCTCAACCTCGTCAACGATCACACCGATCGCCGCTGTAGGATCGAGCTTTATTATGATTATCCTTGTTTTTCCGGTATATTCGATCTCAGGCATATCAAATTTTAATCTGAGGCTCATAACCGGAATAACCTCACCTCTTAAGTTTATGACTCCCTTAAAATAAGACTGCACATTCGGTACTCTTGTTATCTGCGGCACTCTTACAATATTGTCAACATATTTGATATCTATACCATAGTGCTCTATTCCGAGATTAACGACAATATACTGGGTTACCACATCCTCTTCGTATACTTCAAGTTCTGCTGCCATAATACATATCCTCCTTATCTATCAGATGAGCGCATTGGCATCAACGATAAGTGCTACCTCGCCGTCGCCTAAGATAGTTGCGCCGCTTATAATCCTGTCGCAGTTTATATACTTGCCAAGCGATTTGATAACTATCTCCTGCTGTCCCATAAGCTCGTCCACAACCAGACCCGCCTGTGTATCGCCCTTCTTGACGATAACGACCACAAGATTCTCGTTTTCCGCTCTGGAGGATTCCACACCCAAAACATCCGAAAGCCTGATTATCGGGATAACGGTGCCGCGAAGCTGAATAACCTCTTTCTGCTGTACAAGCTTTATATCCGATACCGGTATATCCTCTATTGTCTGTATCGAATCCAGTGAGATGGCGTATTTCTCGCCGCCCACAATGACCATAAGAGCCTGTATGATGGCAAGTGTAAGCGGAAGCCTTACTATGAAGGTGCTTCCTTCACCGAGCTTGGTCTTTACTTCAACATCACCGCCGAGAGATTCGATATTGGACTTAACGACATCGAGTCCGACACCTCTTCCCGAAATATCCGTAACCTGCTTGGCCATTGAAAATCCCGGATCGAAGAGCACGTTTATTATATCCTTGTCGGACATCTGGTTAGCCGTTTCTTCGGAAGCGTAGCCTCTTTCTATTATCTTCGATCTTACCGCTTCAACATCGATACCGTTACCGTCATCGCCAACCTCGATGACAACGTTATTGCCGTCCTGATATGCGTTAAGGAAGATCGTACCTGTCTCGGGCTTGCCTCTTTCGATACGGGTCGCCGTATTCTCAAGTCCGTGGTCTGCGCTGTTTCTGATAAGGTGCATCAGAGGATCGCCGATCTCATCCACAACGGTACGGTCTAATTCCGTTTCCTCACCGGTAATGGTAAGGTTCATCTTCTTGTCAAGCTTCTTTTCAAGGTCACGTACCATTCTCGGGAACTTCTGGACAGCGCTTTCGATAGGCACCATTCTAACCTTCATTACCGCTTCGTGAAGATTGGTCGTAACGCTTTCAAGATATTCCACATTTTCAACTATGGCATTGTTTCCGCTTGCCTGACCTGTCTGTGCCGCCGAAACTATGGTGTTCTTTGCTATGATCAGCTCGGAAACCAGATTCATAAGAGTATCCAGCTTTTCGATATCGACCCTTATAGTCCTGCTTACAACAGGCTTCCCTGCAGGCTTCTTTGCAGCCGCCGCGGGGCTTTCCTTTGCCGCAGGTGCAGATACGGGTACCGGAGCATTCTCAACAGGCTTTTCCTCGGCTGCTTCCGATTCCTGTACGGGAGCCTCCTCTTTTGAGGATTCGTCAAGCATTTCCTCGTTATATTCCTCGCCGACAGCCTCCTCGATCTCCGACACGCTCAATATAGCAGTCTTTACCTTGTCGAAATCATCGTCGCTTATGGCAAAAAGACTGAAATTGAATTCAAATTTTTCATCTTCTATATCCTGTGAAGAAGGAGAAGACACAACAACCTCGCCTGCTTCTTCAATAGCCTTGAATACAAGGAAGGCCCTTGCGGCTTTCAACAGGCAGGACTCCTGGATATATACCGTAAAGCCGTAAACATGCTTGCCGGATACGATAGCATCCTTCATCACGTTACGCTGGGTATCGTCAAGCTCAATGGTCTTATATATGGCCTTGTCATCATCGGGTGCGGACTGTGAAGCAGAAGCTGCAGCTTCTTCCTTCTTTTCTTCCTCTTTTTTTGCCTCACCCGCATCACCTGAGCCTGCCGCCTCACCCTTAAGGATACGGTTAAGCTCATTTACGATGCTGTCATTGTCATTGTCTCCTTCATCGGACGTATTCTGGATCGTATCAACATACCCCTCGATAGCATCCAATGCCTGAAACAGCACATCCATCATCTCGCTTGTGACCGTAAGCTGTCCGGCCCTTACTGCCGAGAAGCAATCCTCCATATCATGGGTCAGACGCTGAAGTCTCTTATAACCCATCGTTCCGGCCATTCCCTTAAGTGAGTGGGCTGCACGGAAGATCTCGTTAATTGCATCCTGATTGTCCGGCTCCTGCTCAAGGATCAGCATCTGGTCTGAAAGGACCTGAATATGCTCCTTTGCTTCGTCAAGAAAGATACCCAAATACTGGCTTACATCCATTTTGCTTCCTCCATTCTTCTCCTAAACTTTTGTCCGTTTGTCAAGAAAGACCAACTTCCTTTGTGATCGCATCCGCTATCTTTGTCAGCGGCAGAACCTCATTAACAAGACCGGTATTTGCGATTGCCCTCGGCATTCCGTATACCGCACAGCTTTCCTCATCCTGTGAGATGATATGAAGCTGTTTATGCTTTACAAGATCCTTAATGCCTGCCGTCCCGTCAGCGCCCATTCCCGTAAGTACCACACAGCAGATCTTTTTATACGCCGTATCGGCAATGGACTCATACATGTAGTTTGCGCAGGGCCTGACGCCCTCTCTTTTCGGCTCGTTTGTGAAATATATCCTCGTATGTCCGCCGCTTTTTGCAACCTTCATATGCTTATCGCCGGGTGCAATGTATACATGTCCCTTTTCGAGCAGATCCCCCTCTTCGGCTTCCTTTACCTTAACCTTGCTTAAGGAATCCAGCCTTTCGGCAAGTGATTTGGTAAAGCCCATAGGCATATGCTGTACAATGATAATAGGTGCGTTGATCTTTGCCGGGATCATCGGGATCACCGAATGAAGCGCCTTGGGTCCGCCTGTGGAGCTGGCTATCGCGATAAGCTTGTCACCGTCAACCTTAAGACTGGGTCTTAAGCTTACGGGTGAAGAGGTTTTTTCCGCTTTGATCTCCTCTGCAGTCTCTCTTTTTCTTGACGGGGTCAGTGCTGAACCCGCTCCTGAAACGACGGCCAGCATTGTAAGGAAATGCTCCGCGAAATCTTCACCTGAAATATCTGACAGGCTGTCCGGCTTTTTGATGAAATCCATCGCTCCGAGTTCCAAAGCCTCCATTGTCTGCTTTGTACCCTCACCGGTAGTGGTGGAAAACATCATCACATGCTCTTTTAAGCCTTCCTCTTTCAGCTTCCTTAAAAAAGAGATACCGTCAAGTTTAGGCATATTAACATCCAAAACTATGGCGTCATACTTATTCTTTTTTACGAGATCCAGAGCTTCCTGCCCGTCCCTGCAGCGTTCCGGCTTATCATATCGGTTATCACGCTCTATTATATCACAAGCCACCTTTCTCATGAGTGCAGAATCGTCCACTACAAGTATTTTTTTGCCCATTTTAGTCTATTCGCCCCTTTCTCTTTTTCTTTTTCGTCTTTCTTCTTCAAAAATATATCTTATGATGCTCTCTCTCTGATCCACATCCATATTCATAAACTGGATATGATTCTGAAAGCTTCCTTTTCTTCCTTCTATCTCATCCGACAGGATAACCCTCCCCACAACCTCGTATTCGGTATCCTTCCTTGCGGTGGGAAGCGCAAACTTGAAAAGTATCTTGGCATCCTTTTCAAATTTCTCATTTGAGATAAATCTGGCACCGCCTCCGCTTATATCGACTATTGTGCCGTCCTGAAGCGTAAGATCGGTGTTTAATATCTGAACACTGTTAAATTCAGTAACCTTTTCGTATTCCTCATCATCTATCGGCCTGCACTTCATATTAAGAATACAGTTTAATCTGTAATATTCCCTTCTCTGGAATTTTTTTAAGGGACTTGTAAGCTCGAGGCATAAAATAAATACATTGTTTGCCCTGAACCTGTCCTTAACTCTGGCATAACACTGATATAATCCGGTCCCCGTGTAAAAGCACAGATCAAGCTCCTTATCGACGGGCAGAAGTATGAGCTTCGTCCCGTCCATAGGCATATTCACATGTATCTCATCTTCGGACGGAATATCGTAGATACGGCTTGAATATACCTTTTTTTCACCGTCCCCCATAGCCGCCTTTTCTTCACTTCTTAAGTCAGTAAGTTCCAGCTTATCTCCCGGTACAACATAGTCTGTAAGCATACTCTCTTCTCCTTTATCGGACCCGTAAAAGATTGCGTTTTATCAGCTAAAATGCTTCCCCCTCACCATATTAGCAAAAAAGCCCGCCATACCGCGTCTGTACACCTGTGCCTCATGCGGAATATCCATCAGTGTCATCGCAATATCCTTATATGCCTTTGAAGATTTCGCATTCGGATTTGAGATGGTAACCGGGCTCTGCTGCATCACTGCCTCCGACAGCTCATTATCCTGCGGTATACAGCCCAGATATTCGATATTCAAATGCAGATAACGCACAACAACGGCATTCAGCTTCTTAAATAAAAGCGCACCCTCATCGCTTGTTGCCACCTTATTCGATATCACCTTGATCGATGAAGCATCCTCCTTAAAGCCCGGATTTCTTCTTAAAGCCTTGAGCAGGGAATACGAGTCCGTAATGGAGGTCGGCTCGGGAGTCGTAACAAGTATGACCTCACCCGATGCCACCAGAAATTCCATGACCGAATCCGAAATACCGGCTCCTGTGTCGATTATCACTACATCCGCAATGGTATCAAGCTCTGAGAGCTGCTGCACAAGGTAATTGATATATTCCCTTCCGAGGTTTGTGAGTCCCGCGATCCCGGAGCCGCCCGAAATAAAGCCGACATCCATCGGTCCCCATGTGATCACATCCTTAATACCCTTACCCTGATAGATAAGATCAGCCAGATTGTTCTTAGGGATAGTCCCGAACATCACCTCAATATTTGCAAGTCCGAAATCAGCATCAAATATAATGACCCGCTTTCCCATCTTCTTGAACTCAACAGCCAGATTGATGGCCGTATTGCTCTTTCCGACACCCCCCTTTCCGGAGGTCACGGTTATTACTCTGGCAGCCTTTGCGGGAGCAACCTGATTTTGTTTAATTATACTCCTTAATCTTTCAGCCTGATCCATTTATCCTTCCGTTTTGTCACGATTCTTCGGTCGTTGCCCGTTCAGATCCCAAAAGTGACCTTACTATACTCTGAGGATTAAATACTTCTATATCATCCGGAACATCCTGCCCGTTAGTGACGTAAGCTATCTCGGCGTCTGTGCGTCTCCTGATGTTAAGCATATTTCCGTAGGTCTCGGTCTCATCCAGCTTTGTAAATATAAGCTTATATTCCGTCATTTCCTTATAAAGATCGCATATGGTCATAAGATCCCTGTACTTTGTTGTAACGGAAAGCACAAGATACGCCTCGATATCAGAGATCTTTTTTGCCGCATCCAAAAGCTGCTTCATCTCTTTTCTCTTTTCGGCATCCTTCGGAGAATATCCCGCCGTATCCACAAAAATATAATCGCAGCTTTTAAATTCCGAAAGAGCCTCGTTCATATCGTCCTCATTATAGGCCACCCTGAAGGGCACCTCTAAAATGTCGGCATATGTACGGAGCTGCTCGGCCGCCTTTATCCTGTAGGTATCGGTGGTCACCAGTGCCACCTTCTTTTTTTCGGTCACCGAATACTGTGATGCTATCTTTGCTATGGTAGTGGTCTTTCCGACCCCGGTAGGACCTATAAAAAACACTATTCTTGCCGAACCGTCTCCGGGACGTATCTTGCCCGGCTCTCCGAACTTTAAGATAAGCCTCTGGTAGATATTTGAGATCAGATAATCTATGGTAACCCCCGGCTTTTTAAGCTTTTCGATCTCGCCTACAAGCTCATTTGCATACTTTTCATCCACCTCGTTATTTATGAGCGTCTTATAAATTAGCTTTATAAAGCTTAAGAATTCCTTGTCCGATTCATCAAGCTTCTTGTCGGACCTGACCTCATCCTCACTGTTTTCCATCACGTTCTTAAGCTGCTGCTCTATCAGTGTATGGAGGTTATCGATCTTTTCTTCGATCGCCTTTTCCTCGGCTGTCTGCGCCGGAGTCTTCTTTAATTCCTCCGCCTTACTGCCGGCATTTTTAAGGGGCTTTTCATCCGGGATAACATCCTTATATACGGGTTTCTTCTCCCCGGCATTTTCCGCACTCTTTACCTCGGGCTTTACCTCCGTTTTCATCGGAACCTTTGTGACCGAACGTATATTAAGCTCGGAAGCCCTTGAAAGCCGTCCGTTTAAGGAATCCCTTTCCTCTTCGACCGCCGCCGTAACTTCGATCAGCGGTTTTTTAAGGAAGCTGAAAAATCCCTTCTGCTTGACCTTTTTTACGTTCATTATGACAGCCTGTGCGCCGAGAGCCTCTTTTGCCGCCTTTGTTGCCTCTTCTTCAGTTTTTCCGGTAAATTTTTTGATTATCATGCCGTGATCATCCCGATACTCTGAAGTTCAACGTCGTTTTCCACCTCATTATACGAAACGACAATAATATCCTCAAAATAATCCTCAACGAGTTTTTTATAATATATCCTGACGATCGGCGAGGTTATAACTATCTCGTTCCTGCCCATATCATCAAGCTTCTTTAATTCGACCTCCGTAGCGTTTATTATAGCCTTTGTACGGTCCGGTGCCAGAGTCAGATATGCTCCCTGCTCGGTCTGTTTAACAGAGCCCATGATCTCCTGTTCGATCTTGGGATCGAGCGTGACCACGCTGGTCGAATCGTTCGGTTCGAAGAATTTGGCGGATATCGCCCTCTTCAATGCCTGTCTGCAGTATTCCGTAAGCACATCCGTATCCCTTGTGGTCGCTCCGTAGTCTGCAAGTGTCTCAAATATTGTCAGCAGATCTCTTATCGATACGCCCTCTTTAAGCAGGTTCTGTAATACCTTCTGTATCTCTCCGAGTCCTAAAAGCTTCGGCGTAAGCTCCTCTACAACGGAAGGATTTGATTCCTTTAAGTTGTTTATCAGGTTCTGTGTATCCTGACGCGTTAAGAGCTCGCTTATATGGCTCCTTATTATTTCCGTAAGATGAGTCGCTATGATGGAAGGCGGGTCAACCACCGTATAACCCATGGATTCGGCTCTCTCCCTCTGTCCTTCGGTGATCCAGATCGCCGGCAGATGGAAGGACGGCTCAACTGTGGGTATACCCGTGATCTCCTCTTCAACATATCCCGGATTCATCGCCATATAGTGATCGAAAAGTATCTCTCCTTCCGCAACCTGCACACCCTTTATCTTTATGATGTACTGATTGGGATTCAGCTGTATGTTATCCCTCAAACGGATTATGGGAACCACGGTTCCGAGTTCAAGGGCTATCTGCCGTCTTATCATTACAACCCTGTCGAGCAGGTCTCCGCCCTGATTAACATCGGCAAGAGGTATTATGCCGTAACCGAATTCGAGCTCTATCGGATCGACCGAAAGCAGCGAAACAACATTTTCCGGTTTTCTGATCTCCTCCGCACCGGTCTCCTCGGCGGCTGCCGCATCGGTTTCCACCTTCTCAACCTCGATCTGATTTGTCATGACTCTTCCGCCCACTATAAACAGTGCTCCCAGAGTCACAAATATCACGGGATTAAGCGGTGTAACCACACCTAACAGCGCGATGACAGCTCCTGCCATATACATAACCTTCGGTGTCCCGAAAAGCTGGCTTACTATCGCCGGTCCGAAATCCGACTCCTTCGCTCCCTTTGTTACAAGAATACCTGTAGCCAAGGATATGAGAAGCGACGGTATGGATGATACAAGTCCGTCACCTATCGTCAGTATTACATAATGCGAAAGAGCATCCTGAAATGTCTCACCGCGTCTTAGCATACCCATTGCCAGTCCGCCGATGATATTGATACCCGTTATTAAAAGTCCCGCTGTGGAATCTCCCTTGACATACTTAACGGCACCGTCCATGGAGCCGAAGAAGGTTGCTTCCTCCTGTATCTTGTCTCTCCGCCTCTTTGCCTCGGCATCGTCTATCGCTCCGGTATTTAAGTCGGCATCTATCGCCATCTGCTTACCGGGCATCGCA
>JAGBOJ010000015.1 GCA_017633935.1 Lachnospiraceae bacterium
GAAGCGGGCCATCAGGCATATGTGATCTGCCCTGTAGTGGAGGAAAGCGAAAACAGCAGCCTTGAAAATGTCACGGATTACTCGGAAAGATTAAGGCAGATATTGCCGGAAAATATCAGAGTGGGTCTCCTTCACGGAAGGATGAGACCGAAGGAAAAGGATGCCGTGATGGAGGATTTTAAGGAAGGGCGCATAGATGTACTTGTCTCCACCACCGTGGTTGAAGTCGGGGTGGATGTACCCAATGCCACGGTAATGCTGATCGAAAATGCCGAGTGCTTCGGACTTTCACAGCTCCATCAGCTTCGGGGCAGGATCGGCAGAAGTGATCTGCAGAGCTACTGCATATTTATTGACAATTCCGAAAAGAAGGGAAAAAACGAAAGGCTTAAAATAATGAATTCGACAAATGACGGCTTTAAGATAGCCTCTGAGGACTTAAAGCTCCGCGGTCCGGGAGACATTTTCGGACTAAGACAGTCGGGGGATATGGTATTTAAGGTCGGAGATATATTTACCGACGCGGCAATTCTTAAGGCGGCATCGGATTACGCAGACTCTCATCCCGTCGAAAAAGAGAATAAAGACCTTACGGGAAATATGTATGAAAGCGGGGATCTGCCGTTACCCGTTCTTTGACACAAACATCATTATTTATAAAACAGGAGGATATTATGAGTGAGATAAAAGAGAGGATCGGAAGGCTTCGTGAAGCAATGGAAAGAGAGGGGGTATATGCCTATTATATTCCCACCTCCGATTTTCATAATTCCGAATATGTGGGGGATTATTTTAAGGTAAGGGAGTTTTTTTCGGGCTTTACGGGATCTGCCGGTGACCTTTTGGTCACATTAAACAGGGCTTTTTTATGGACGGACGGAAGATATTTTCTGCAGGCTGAGGCGGAGCTTTCCGGAAGCGGCATAGAGCTTATGAAAATGGGGGAGGAAGGCGTTCCCGATATTTATGAATTTCTAAAAAAGAATATGCCTGAAGGTGCTGTGCTCGGATTTGACGGACGCACCGTGTCTGCTGCAACTGGAAAAAGGTTAAAGAAAAATGTGAGCCGGGTGGTGTATAAAAAGGACCTTTCCGAAGGGATCTTTATCCGCCCGGAATTTCCTTCGGGCGCGGTTGAAAACCTTCCCGATGAGATAACAGGGATGTCTGTTATGGATAAACTCGGAAAGCTCCGTGAGGAAATGAAGAAAAAGGATGCAAACGGGCTTTTTATCAGCAAACTGGATGATATAGCCTATATATTAAACATCCGCGGAAGGGATGTTAAGTATAATCCCGTTGTTATGTCGTTTCTTTATATAACCGATGAAAAGACTTATCTTTTTACCGGAACACAGACTAAAAAGCCCGATATTGCCTATCACGGGATAATAATCAAGCCGTATGACGAGGTTACGGATTTTCTTAAGAGTAAAAAGGTCGAAGGCAGGGTGATGGTTGATGCGGAAAGCCTCGGATACCTTTATTTCAAACTTATTAAAAAGAGGGCAGAGGTCATTGAGGCTCCGCTTCCTTCGGAAAAGATGAAGGCTGTAAAAAACGAAACCGAGATAAGGCATCTTAAAGAAATATATCTCAAGGATTCCGTTGCGCTCACAAGATTCATCAAATACCTTACGCAGACGGATGACGGGCTTACGGAGATGTCGGCTTCAGATAAGCTTTTATCCTTCAGGAAGAGTATCCCGGAATTTAAGGATCTTTCCTTTGAAACGATATCGGCCTACGGTAAAAATGCCGCGATCATCCATTATGAGCCGTCAGAGGACAATGTTACAAGGCTTGAAAGAAAGGGTATGTATATGGTGGATTCCGGCGGACAATATACCGGAGGCACAACGGATGTGACAAGGACTGTCGTGATGGGTGAGCTTTCGGAGGAAGAAAAGAAGGCATTTACGCTGACGGCGGCAGGAATGCTGAATATCCTCGATTCCTTTTTCCTTAAGGGTACCACCGGACATCAGCTTGATGTGCTTGCAAGGCTTAAAATGTGGAAGAACGGTATGAATTACAGGCACGGCACGGGGCATGGTGTGGGATATATGCTTAACGTTCATGAGGGGCCTCATTCCATAAGGAATAAAGCGACCGGTAAGGACTGCCCGTTAGAGCCCGGTATGCTTGTATCGGATGAGCCGGGTGTCTATATTGAAGGAAAATTCGGAGTCAGGACTGAGAATATACTTATCGTTGAGAATGCCTTTAAGACCGGTGACGGAGAGTTTTACAGATTTGAGAATCTTACCGTTGTGCCCATAGATCACAGGGGGATGGATTACCGCTTTTTAAATGATGATGAGATAAGGAGCTATGAGAGCTACCAGAAAAAGGTGTGTGAGATCCTTAAGGATGAGCTTAATGAGGAGGAAAGGGAGTGGCTTTATGATTATTCCGGGGTTTCGGGATTTTCACAATAAAGACACATTTTTGGACTATTGTATTTATGTTTGTTATCAGGTGACGGTATTTAACGGGTCATTTTCTCCTTAAAAGGCAGATGCGTCGAAAACGATCCGTTAAATACCTGAGATTGGTAGGTCATTGGATCATGTGATCAGGTGACGGTACAAAACAGGTCATTTTCTCCTTAAAAGACAGATGCGTCGAAAACGACCTGTTTTGTACCTGAGATTGATGGTACATTGAATATGCTATCAAGTGACGGTATTTAACGGGTCATTTTCTCCTTAAAAGGCAGATGCGTCGAAAACGACCCGTTAAATACCTGAGATTGATATTTCATTGAATCATGTGATCAGGTGACGGTATTAAACAGGTCATTTTTTCCTTAAAAGGCCATGCGTCGAAAACGACCTGTTTAATACCTGAGATTGCTGTTTCATTGAAATTATGATGGCATTATAGATTTTATTTTTTAAAGAGGTTTTGTGATGATCGAGGTTAATAATCTTACCAAGCGTTACGGGAATAATACCGCGGTGGATGATCTTAGTTTTTCTGTCGAGAAGGGGCAGATCTACGGATTTCTGGGTCCTAACGGAGCAGGCAAATCGACTACTATGAATATGCTTACGGGTTTTTTGGCTGCAAGCTCAGGCAGTGTGATCATTGACGGCTTTGATATCTTAAAGGATGCGAAGAAGGCCAAGAGGAATATCGGCTATCTTCCGGAGATCCCGCCGGTTTATCCCGATATGACGATCAGGGAGTTCCTGCATTTTGCGGGTGAATTAAAGGGGCTTTCCTACAGGGACAGAAAGCAAAAGGTTTACGAGGTCATGGATAAGACCGGGATCAGCGATATGAAGGACAGGCTTATAAGAAATCTGTCAAAGGGCTACAGGCAGAGGGCAGGGCTTGCACAGGCTATTCTGGGTGATCCGGATGTGATCATCTTAGACGAGCCTACCGTCGGACTTGACCCGAGACAGATCATTGAGATAAGACAGCTTTTAAAGGATATGAGAAAGGATCACACGATAATCCTGAGCTCACATATCCTTCAGGAGATAAGCGCCGTCTGTGACCATATAATGATCATTTCCCACGGTAAGCTTCTGGTGTCGGATACGGCTGAAAATATCAGCAGCTCTTCAAAAGGGGTAAGCCGTGTGGAGCTTGTCGTTAAAGGAGAATTAAACAAAGCTGAAAGCACCGCAAAAGCCGTTGAGGGAGCAGATGACGTGTCTGCCGAAAACGGGCAGGAAGAGGGAACTGTAAAGCTCATAATAAAGCATCCTGTTGAAAATGACCTCAGGGAAAAGATATTTTTAAGCTTTGCCGCTTCTAATCTTCCGATCCTTGAAATGAGCAGCAGCTCTGAATCCCTTGAGGATGTTTATTTAAGGCTTACCGGTGAGCGGGGCAGGGCTGATGCGGCCGGTGTGTCGGGTGATACCACGGATAATGATGTTAAAGAGGATGATACGGAACAATCACAGAGTGGTGAACCGTTAAATGATAATGATGAAAGCGGGGTGGACGAAGAATGATAGCTTTAATGAAAAAAGAACTCCGTTCGTATCTTTATTCGGTGGTTGGAGCCTTGTTTATAGCGGCAAACCTGCTCTTTATGGGTATATATTTTACAGGCTACAATCTTACGGCAGGCTATCCGTCTGTAAGCTATACGATGAGCTCTGCCGTTACGGTGTTTTTATTTATCACACCGCTGCTTACTATGGGAATAATGTCACAGGAGCTCAGGCTTAAGACGGACCGGCTTTTATACACATCCCCGATGCCCGTAATAAAGATAGTACTGGGCAAATATCTTGCAATGCTGTGTGTTTTTCTGGTCCCCGTACTGGTTTCATGCATATATCCCCTGATCTTAAGTCTGTTCGGAAAGGTCAATTACGGAGAGTCATATATGGCGATACTTGCCTATTTTCTTTTCGGTGCGGCCGCCTTATCTATAGGACTCTTTATTTCTTCCTTTACCGAAAATCAGATAATAGCGGCAGTCCTGACCTTTGCCGCGCTTTTTATAACCTTCCTTATGGGAGCCGTTAAGACTATCGTTTCCGCGGAGGGCAATATCTTAACAAGGGTAATGTCATGGTTTGATATGGGAAAGCGGATCGATAATTTTATGAACGGTCTGTTTGATATAAGGGCTTTGGTATATTACTTAAGCATATGTGCGCTTTTGGTGTTTTTAACCTATGAAAATGTCCAGAGAAAGAGATGTTCGGTCTCCGTAAAAAATATCAGGTTTTCCGCATATTCGATATCGGCTGTTATTGTATCGATCGCTGTCGTATTCGGATTAAATTATCTTGTATTATATCTTCCTGATGATGTCATGCAGTATGATCTTACTGAAAACAAGCTGTTTACGATAAGCGGCGAATCAAAGGAATATCTTGACACACTGGATAAGGATGTGGATATCTTTTATATGACAGAAGAGGATTACGCCGATGAGGTGGTTAAGCATACGCTTGAGGAATATAAGAGCTATTCCCGGCATATAAAAGTTAAATATGTCGATATCACAAAAAATCCCCAGTTTGCATCGGCATATACGGATGAAGAGGTTTTATCGGGGGATCTGCTCGTGGTGTGCGGCGGCAGGGCAAAGGTCATAAATAACGCCGGACTTTACGAAACGCAGATGGATTACCAGACCTTTTCACAGAATGTATCCGGGTATGACGGAGAGGGGCAGATCACCTCGGCCATAGCCTATGTGACAAATGAAAACGCCACTACAGTCAGGTTTGTGACCGGACACGGCGAGTTTTCGCTTTCGGAGCTTTCCATGCTTAAAAGTGCGCTAAAAAAAGCCAACCTGCAGACAGAGGAATTGAGTCTCCTTACAGTGGACAGTATCGAGGATACCGATATACTGTTTATAGCGGCACCCACATCGGATTATACAAAGGAGGAAGCAAAGAAGGTAAGCGATTATCTTAAAAACGGGGGAAAGGCAATAATAGCCACCCAGTACAGTGAGACAAAAGAAGAGTTTACAAATCTTTACGGGGTATTGAAGGAATACGGTATCTCCGTTTCGGACGGTCTTATAGTGGAGCCGGATGCGGGAGGCTATTACGGCAATAATCCCATGTACATCCTGCCTAAGGTGCAGTCTTCTTCTATGACCATGTCGGTGTATGACGGGAGACGGTATGTATTTACGCCTTACGCCCAGGCGATCATCCCGGATGAGGAGCTCCCCGGGGGAGTAAATGTCGAGGATGCTCTAAGGACCTCCGATGCTTCCTATGTAAAGGCCAATATGGAGGGCAGTGAGACCCTTGAAAAGACGGCAGATGATAAGGAAGGTCCTTTTGATATAGGAGCCTTTATAACTGACGGGGATACAAAGATCGCACTTATAACAAGCGGTATGGCACTTACGGATGATGCAAATTCAATAGTCGGAAACGCAAATACCCTTATGATAACGGATGCTGTAAATGCCATGTCTGACGGCGGCATTAAAACCCCGGTGATACCGGTAAAGAGCATGAGTGTGGAATACATTACCGTTTCGAGAGCATTTGTGATATTATACAGTCTGGTCTTTTCAATAGCCGTTCCGCTGCTCATACTTGCAGCCGGAATCGTGCTGTGGGCAAGAAGACGCAGGAGATAAAAAAACAGCTTATAAACAAACACTAAGGAGAATATCAATGGGAAAAGTAAGAACAAGATTTGCACCTTCGCCTACAGGCAGGATGCATGTGGGAAACCTAAGGACAGCGCTTTACGCTTATCTGATAACGAGGCATTTTAACGGAGATTTCATATTAAGGATCGAGGACACTGACCAGCAGCGTGAAATGGAAGGTGCGGTGGATATAATCAAAAGTACTCTAAAAAAGGCAGGACTTGAGTACGATGAGGGACCGGACAAGGGAGGAAATGCGGGTCCTTATGTGCAGTCGGAGCGAGTAAAGGCCGGCATATATCTCGATTACGCAAAGCAGCTGATCGATAAAGGCGAGGCTTATTACTGCTTCTGCACCCCCGAAAGGCTTGCCTCCTTAAAAACAAAGGTTGAAGGAAGCGATAAAGAGATAACCGTCTATGATAAGCACTGTCTTCATCTTTCAAAGGAGGAGATAGAGGAAAATCTTAAAAAAGGCGTGCCCTACTGCATCAGGCAGAATAATCCGTCAGAGGGACAGACCACGTTTCATGACGAGATATACGGGGATATAACGGTGGATAATTCCGAGCTGGATGATATGATCCTTATAAAATCAGATGGATTTCCCACATACAATTTTGCAAATGTGGTGGACGACCATCTTATGGGGATTACCCATGTGGTAAGAGGGAACGAATATCTTTCAAGCTCACCCAAGTATAACAGGCTTTATGATGCCTTCGGATGGGAGGTTCCCGTATATGTGCATTGTCCGCTGATCACGGATGAAGAGCATAAAAAGCTTTCAAAGCGCTCCGGACATTCATCCTTTGAGGATCTTTTGGAGCAGGGATTCCTTCCCGAGGCCATAGTGAATTTTGTGGCGCTTTTGGGGTGGTCTCCCGAAGACAATGAAGAGGTGATGTCAAAGGAAGAGCTCATAAGAAAATTTGATTTCCACGGAATGAGCAAAAGCCCCGCGGTATTCGATTTCGGAAAGCTCAAATGGATGAACGGGGAATATATTAAGGCGATGGATTTTGACAGCTTCTATGATATGGCTTTGCCTTATATCAAAGAGGTTATCTCAAAGGACATGGACTTTAAGAAGATCGCGCAGATGGTAAAGACAAGGATAGAGATATTCCCCGATATAAGGGAGCATATCGATTTTCTTGAAGAGCTTCCCGAATACGATATTTCAATGTATGCACACAAAAAAATGAAAACAGATGAGGAAAGCTCCCTTAAGGTGCTGTGCGAGATACTTCCGGTACTTGAAAAATTACAGGACTATTCAAACGATGCGCTCTATTTAAGCATAACAGACTTTGCCGCAGAGCATGGATATAAGAACGGATATGTGCTCTGGCCTTTAAGGACGGCGGTTTCGGGGAAGCAGTCCACACCGGGAGGCGCCACGGAGATCATGGAGCTTTTAGGCAGGGAGGAGTCCTTAAAGAGAATAAGAAAGGGTATTGAAAAGCTGAATGGAAAATAAAGCCTCTGCGGCTCAGGAAGCCGCTATAAGGCACAGGGACGGTCCGGCACTCGTCATTGCCGGACCCGGCTCCGGAAAGACCTACACATTGACGCACAGGCTTATGTATCTTACCGGAGAATGCTCTGTAATGCCGGATAATATTCTGATCATCACCTTTACCAACGCTGCCGCTGCGGAAATGAAAAAAAGGGCATCGTCCCTGATCCCCGGCAAAGCATCTTATATGACCTTCGGAACCTTTCACTCGGTTTTCTTTTTAATCTTAAAACACACTTTCGGTCTTACTTCCGCAAATATCCTTAAAAATGAACAGCGCTACGCGATCATAAACGACGGTATAAAAAAATCCGGTATCAGGACAGCGGATAAAACAGCGTTAATAAACGATCTTACACTGACCTTCAGCAGTTGTAAAAACAGCGGCCGTCTCAACAACAAAACGGAGCTTACCGATGAAGAGGTCCTTAGTCTTATGGAATTCTACAACAACAGGCTTAAGGAAATGAGGCTTCTCGATTTTGACGATATGCTGCTTAAATGCCGGGAGCTTTTTATTAAAAAGCCTCAGATACTTGAAATTTTTAAAGACAGGTTCAGGTATATCCTTATCGATGAATTCCAGGATATAAACAGCATACAGTATGAAGTCGTAAAGCTGCTTGCGGGAGATAAGGCAAATCTTTTTGCCGTAGGTGACGACGATCAGTCGGTTTATGCCTTCAGAGGGTCCGTACCGGAAACGATGAAGACCTTTCTTGAGGACTATCCGGAAGCGAAGAAATATGAGCTGCTTACAAATTACAGGTCAAAGGGCTGTATAGTGGAGGCAGCAGGGAAGGTGATCGGATTTAATAAAAACAGGATCGTAAAGGACATATCCGCTTTTGATATGACAAAGGGAGAGCTTAACATCCTCGGTTTTAAGGACAGGAAGGAAGAGCTTGACCATATGGCATCATACATAAAGGACGGGCTTAAAACAGGCGGATATGAGGATTTTGCGATATTCGTGCGTACAAATTCAATGGTTTCCCTCTTTGAAGAGGGGCTTAAGGCAAGGGGCATAAAATGCACGGTAAAGGGCAGGGTAAACAGTATATATACCTCAGCCGTAGGCAGGGATATCCTCGATTATATGAGATTTGTGACCGGAGACGACAGCAGGAGGACATTTACCGCGATCATGAATAAACCCGAAAGGCATATATTAAGGTGGACTCTGACAGAGGATACGGTTGACCCCGATAAGCTCTTATCACTTCACCATGATGAGTTAAGGATAAGGGAAGGCATAAAAAAGCTGATAAATGACAGGAGGATGATGTCAAGGTTAAGACCGGAGCTTGCCGTACATTATCTGCTGAATATGACGGGGTATCTCGGATACCTTAAGGCATTATCCGGAAAAGATTCAGAGAAGTTTGAAATATATAAGGAAAACGCATTTGAAATAATGGAAAGAGCAGCCTCCTACGGGGATATCAGGGAGTGGATAAAGGCGGCAGAGGAAATGGATGAGGCAGCATCAAAAAATGCACAGGAAAACGAAGGAGTGCCGATAATGACGATGCATGCTTCAAAGGGACTGGAATTTAAAAAGGTCATTATCGCCGATACAATAGAAGGCATAATACCCTATTCAAAGGCTGTACACATAAGCGAGCTTGAAGAAGAGCGGAGGCTGTTTTATGTTGCGATGACAAGGGCACAAAGGGAGCTTAACATCCTTTACATTGCTGAGGACAGGGGAAGAAAAACAGAAAAGTCGAGGTTTGTTGCCGAAATACTTTAATGAAAAGGAAAGTAATTGATTTAAAAGTAAAATAAAGTAATATTTAACAATAATTTCGTTGACTTAATGATAAAATAGCGGTAACATAATAAGGTCGGTAAAATGTACCGGAAATAAATATTAATGGAGGTTCAAAATGAAAAAAAAGGTATTAAGTGCATTGCTCAGTATGACAATGGTTGCCGCACTTCTTGCAGGATGCGGAAGCTCGGCGGCAGAGACAGCAGCACCCGCAGCCGAGGCTGCAGCACCCGCGGAAGAAGAGGCCCCTGCTGAAGAGGCTCCTGCTGAGGAAGCGGCTGAAGCTGTAGATGAAGCTGTTGATGCAGCGGCTGCTGCAACATCAGGCGGCGGAAGGGTTGCGGTTGCAATGCCCACACAGTCTTCGGAGAGATGGATCAACGACGGTGCCAACATGAAGAAGCAGCTTGAGGAGCTCGGCTATGAAGTAGATCTTCAGTATGCAGAGGATGATGTTCAGATGCAGGTTTCACAGATCGAGAACATGATCGCTTCAGGTGCTAACTGCCTCGTTATCGCAGCTATCGATTCCGGCGCTCTTGTAAACGTTGAGGATCAGGCTAAGCAGGCAGGCATCCCCATCATCGCTTATGATCGTCTTCTTATGGACACGGATGCAGTTTCTTACTACGCCACATTCGATAACAAGGGTGTAGGAACTGTTATCGGCGAGTACATCAGGGACAACGCAGAGAAGGACGGCAACAAGGGTCTTGACGCAGTAAAGGCAGCCGGACTTAAGATGAACATCGAGTTCCTTATGGGATCACCCGATGACAACAACGCTCTTATGCTTTACAACGGACTTATGGAAGTACTTCAGCCCTACCTTGATGACGGCACGCTCGTTTGCAAGTCAGGCCGTACATCATTCGATGACACATGTATCTTAAGATGGTCACAGGAGACTGCTCAGCAGAACATGGAGAACTACCTTACAGGCTTCTATGCAGATGAAGACATCGACATCGTAGCAAGCGCATTCGACGGCTTCGCATACGGCGCAAAGGCAGCTCTTGAGGGAGCAGGCTATACAGAGGCTAACTGGCCGCTTATCACAGGTCAGGATGCAGAGCTCATGGCTACAAAGAATATCATCTCCGGTTCACAGAAGATGTCCATCTACAAGGATACCCGTCTCCTTGCTTCAAAGTGCGTTACCATGGTTCAGGCAGTTCTGGAAGGCGCTGAGCCCGAGATCAACGACACAGAGCAGTATGATAACGGCAAGATCGTAGTTCCTTCATATCTTTGCACACCTGTTGCAGTTGACAAGGACAACTACAAAGAGCTTCTTATCGACGGCGGATACTATACAGAAGATCAGCTCGCTGAATAATCACCAAAAAGTATCTGATACAGTAAATTAATCAAGGGCGGCGTTTAAAAAGCGCCGCCCGATTTCTAAAAAAACATCTCAAAAAAAGAATTAAAATAATTTGGAAAAGGAGCGGGTAAATGTCGGATTATATCTTGGAAATGAACCACATTACTAAGGAATTCTCGGGCGTAAAGGCTTTGGATGATGTAAATCTTAAAGTCAAAAAAGGCGAGATCCATGGTCTTTGCGGTGAAAACGGAGCAGGAAAATCCACACTGATGAACGTGCTGTCGGGCGTTTATCCGTATGGGACATATTCCGGGGACATTGTTTATAAAGGTGAAGTATGTAAATTTAAGGATTTGAAAGAAAGCGAAGCCAAGGGCATCGTTATCATACATCAGGAATTGGCGCTTTCTCCTCTGCTTTCGGTTGCTGAGAATGTATTTATCGGTAACGAGCAGACAAGTATTAAGGGTGTTATCGACTGGACCGAAACGAGGAAAAAAGCTCAGGAAATGCTTGCCAAGGTCGGGCTTGAGCATGAAAATGTAAATGTGCCGGTAAATTCTTTAGGTGTAGGAAAGCAGCAGCTTATCGAAATTGCAAAGGCAATGGCAAAGAAGGTCGATCTTCTTATCCTTGATGAGCCTACAGCAGCTCTTAATGATGAAGAGAGCCGCAGACTTCTTGAGATCCTGCTGGATCTTAAAAAGCACGGTGTTACAAGCATCATTATTTCGCATAAGCTGAACGAGCTGGAATTTGTCTGCGACGGATTGACCATCATCCGTGACGGTCACACCATTGAAACGCTCACAAAGGGTGTGGATGAATTTACCGAAGACCGTGTCATAAAGGGCATGGTCGGAAGAGAGATGACTAACCGTTATCCTGCGCGTGAAGGCGTTAATATCGGTGATGTCATATTTGAAGTGGATGACTGGAACGTATATCATCCCGATGATGCCGAAAGGAAGGTTTTGGACAATATAAGTATAAAGGTGCGTGCCGGGGAGGTTGTCGGACTTGCAGGACTGATGGGTGCCGGCCGTACGGAATTTGCCATGAGTCTTTTCGGAAAAAGCTACGGGCAGAAGATATCGGGAAGCGTAAAGATAAACGGTAAGGAAGTCCATCTTAACAGCGTTAAGGATGCCATCAACAATAAGCTTGCCTATGTGTCCGAGGACAGAAAGACCTACGGACTGGTACTCATAGACGATATAAAGCACAATATGACCATGGCGGCCTTAAACAATTTCTTCTCCAAAAACGGAGTTGTAAATGCGAATGACGAGATCGTATCCGCTGAGGAATATAAAAAGAGGATAAATGTCAAGGCGACTTCGATAGAGCAGGCTGTAGGCTCCCTTTCGGGAGGAAATCAGCAGAAGGTTGTGCTTGCGAAGTGGATGCTGACGCAGCCTGATGTTTTGATCTTAGACGAGCCCACCAGAGGTATCGATGTCGGCGCAAAATATGAAATATACTGTGTTATCAATGATCTTGCAAAAGCAGGCAAGGCAGTCATCGTAATATCGTCTGAAATGCAGGAGATAATAGGAACCTGTGACAGACTCTATGTTATAAACGAAGGTCAGATAGCCGGTGAGCTTGAGCATGAGGAAATGACACAGGAAAAGATAATGCAGTGCATCATGACACACAACAGAAAGGGAGGAGAATAAGTCATGGAGAAAAAAAAGACAGTTAATCTTGACATGAAGCAATACGGTATGTTTATCGTATTGATCGCGGTATTTCTTATATTTGCAGTCATGACGGGAGGAAAGAATCTTTCACCCGCAAATATCAATAACCTTATTCTGCAGAACAGCTACGTTGTTATACTTGCAACAGGTATGCTGCTTTGCGTACTGACAGGTAACGTTGACCTTGGTGTAGGTTCTGTGGTCGCTTTATGCGGTGCTACAGTCGGTGTTCTCCTTATAGATGTCAAGGCACCCATGGTAGTTGCGATCCTTGCAGCCCTGCTTGTAGGTCTTCTTTGCGGAATGTTCGCAGGCTTCTTTATTTCGGTGATGGGGGTTCCGCCCTTCATCGTTACCCTCGCTACAATGCTTATGGGTCGCGGTGCCACATATACCATCCTTAAGGCACAGACAAAGGGACCCTTCAACGCATCCTATAACTACATAGGCGCAGGCTTCCTTTTCCCCAATGCCAAGATCGGAAACTTCAATATGATCTGTCTTCTGGTTGCCATCATTGCCACCGTATTTATCGTATTTGGCGAGGCAAAGGGCATAGCTACCAGAAAGAAGTACGGCTTTGCACAGAATCCTCTTTGGCAGATCGTTATAAAGGATGCCGTATTTATCTTCCTTGTATGGTTTGTTTTGATCAAGCTCGGACAGTACAGCGGATTTCCGTTCGTACTTGTAATAATGGCTGCCATAGTAGGCATCTATCATTTCATCACGAGCAAGACCGTTGCCGGACGTCAGATATATGCACTGGGCGGTAACCGCAAGGCTGCACAGCTTTCGGGTATCAAGACTGACCGTGTTTTCTTCTGGGTTTACACAAATATGGGTCTTCTTGCAGGTATAGCGGGCGTTGTTTTATCGGCAAGAAACGGA
>JAGBOJ010000016.1 GCA_017633935.1 Lachnospiraceae bacterium
ATCTCAAGTTTGGAAGCAAAATCGGCTCAAACCCAGTAATGACAAGGGTTTGAGCCTTTTCTTCTGTATGGCTTATTTATGGTTTTGTGGACAGGGATTTTATTTTTTTCGGCTCATACTCGTGGATGCCCTGCGCTTGGTATGCGGCAGGAATCAGCTGGTGTATTACAGCGCAGGCCACCCGTCGTATGAGCCGGTGCTGCCGCACGAGTGAAATGCCTTACGCATACGGCTGCTCTTAATAATGCAGAAGTCGCTGTATCTCCTGTTGTGTTCGGTACTTGTAATCAAGGTCTATATCAAAGGCTTTCCCGCATGCTTCGATGATCTCGTCGTAATAAGTAAACTTCCAATTGTTTGAATCCATATGGGTGCAGTTGTATTTCTTCAGGGAATCAAGAATCCGTGGAAGAGGGAATTCATGTTGCAGCTTGTATTCCAGCAGCCGTATCAGGACAAGTGCAAGGAAGCAGGTAGCAAAGTGTGCATCGATATGATCATTGGTTCTAACATAGACCGGACGGGATTCGAAACAGGTTTTTGTTACCTTGAATGAAGCCTCTATCTTTGCCAGACCGCTGTATACCTTTCTCATTTCCTCATCGGACATCCCAAGTTCACTCGTGACTATGGAGTAGTAGCCATCGTACTTTTCTTCTTCGTGGATCTTTTCGAGATCCAGCTCGAGGTTTTTTCCTTCAACTATCTCACCTGTGCTCTTATCAAAAGCGATATTCTTAACGTAGGCAGCACTGCCTTTCGATGTGACGCGGTCATATTTCTTCGGAGACTTGATCAGATCCCTGGCTCTTGCAACCATGGCATCTCTATCTCTCCGCTGTTTATTTGCGTACTTCTCAGAGTAGTATGCCAGCTGCTTTTGATCTATCTTTATAGTCTTCTTTGACGGCTTCTTTTTTCCGGGAAGAGTCACGTTTACGTGTATTTCTTTCGGATATATGCGCGACTTGTGGCGGAAGGTGACTTTCTCTCCATCGTCATCGATTATGGTGTCATTTCTGTATCCGCCACCCAATACCCATTTCTTGAACTCTTCGTCGGCACCACGGACAGACTGACCGTATACATAGCCGTCCCGTTCATTATTATCGCCTTTATTGTCTCCATTTATTTTATAGATGTTATCTGCTGTGTTCAGTCCTCTGTCAGCAACATATATAACCCGACAGTCCTCAAAATCTTTTTTGACTCGTTTTATTATAGGTCTCATATGAACTTTTTCTGATTCGTTGCCTGGAAAGAGGTCATAGGCAATGGGTATTCCATTCCTGTCCATCAGAAGACCAAACTCTACAATGGGGTCTGGGCGGTGATTCTTTTCCGGACCACGTTTTCGGTATTTAGCATCTGTTGGCTTGCCGTCCTTGTCCACAGGATTACCATCTTCATCCAGATCGTCAACATCGGGGTGGCTTATGTCAAAGTAAAAATTAGTGCAGTCGAAGTACGATACTGACATATCCCTGTCACAGATCTTCTTTGAATGCTCATATATCCATTGCTGGAGGTCGTTCTGATTTTCTGCGATTATATCAAGGCTGTGATAGATATCATCAAGCGAGAATCCGTCAAAGGGTTCGAAGAAAAAGTCTTTATTCTCGAGTGTATATTTCTTGGAACCTGGATTCAGGGCGCGGGAGAATGTCAGCAGCCGGAAGATCTGATCCGTGCTGAACTTCGTTTTCTTGCCTCTGGTCTTCCAGTTCCAGAATTTATCCAGTTCTAACTTTTTATACAGAGCTTTTATTATGCCATAACCTACGTTCCTTGTGTCATTGGTTCCGATTTCAAGTTTTTCAGATCTATCAATCTTGATAACCTGATGTTTCTCAAGATTCCTTTCCTCTGTAAGCTGCTTTGCATACTTTTCGTAGTGGGCAATAGGATCTTTGATAGTCTCCTTGAGTTTGCTAAGGTAGCCAATGCTCTCGACTGTTCTTTCTCGAGATCCCTTTCCTGGCACATGGTATTTTTCTCTGATTGATAGATATATGTCTCCATTTGGTTTTTTTAGCTTGTTAAGATACATATGGCACCTCCTATTCAGTACTATTATATCACATCGTGCCATATCGCGCCATACCTAAAATACAAAATATTGACAAAAAATTTCCGCATGCCACAAGGGCTTGCGGATGATTTGTGCTATACTAAACTTCGGAACTCAGGAGATAATAATCTCTTTTCATATTGACAACCTCCTCCTCTGTTGCTATTATTTAGTGTGTTTAGGGAATCGGAGTTCCCGGAATTCACACTACGAGTTCAAATAAAGATTTTTCCAAACCGCCGCTTTGTCGGCCGCACAGTGAGTGCTTTTAAGAGTAAAGTCCGAAAGGACTTTTTCTTTTTGTTATCATTATACATTATATGAGCAAATCCCGTGACAGTTCTTTGATTAAGTACCATCATCATGCTTTCTTTACCTTTTGGACAGCGTAATATGTCATTCCCGTCAATCTGCATATCTGCCTAATGGACACACCCGCACCTTTAAGTTTTTTTACGCACTCCACCTTTTTGCTTCCATCTGCTGACTGAAATGACGTCACGTCATTGCATCCGGTCATATTCACTATAATGCTTTTTACCTGCTGGTCAGTTATCCCCTTTGTCTTTATTTCATCTGTATTCATGTAATCATTTATTTCCTGTTCCCTGCCGGACAATACAACTGTCTCCCTCGAAACAAATTGCTCCACATATTCCATATCCACAAGGTCAGGTCTGATAAGATATTCTTTAAAACTGCTGTAAGGATAATCCTCAGGTTTTATTACGAGCCCTGCCTTAACCGGATTTTGATGAATATATTGTATTGTCCGTTTAAGATATATAATGTTATCAACCGCTTCACTTTTGTACCTGTCCTGAAACAAATGCCCGACCCGGTAATACTTTTTGTTATACCAGTAAACAAATCGCGCTCCAATATGTCTGAAAACCAGCTCCAAAGGCACCTCACCTTCTTTGAGCAAAAGATGAACATGATTTCCCATCAGGCAATATGCCAGAATTTTATAATCACATTCGAATTTATAGTACCTGACAGTCTTTAAAAAGAATTGATTGTCCTCTTCGTCCTCAAATATCTGCTGACGGTTGATTCCGCGGAGCATTATATGATAAACTCCGCTGTTTGATTTTTTTCTCGCACTTCTTGGCATTTTTAATCACCTCGCTTTTCTTTTTAATGTAAATTAACTCAATGTAAATTAACTCAGGAACCGTTTTTTAATAACTGCTTAAGACTGCGCAGTTTTTTTCGTCGAATGTACGGGAAGGGACTATGGAGCGCATCGGGATACGTAACCGAATCACAATACGTGCTATAGGCGAATAAGGCATGCAAGATGAGTAGTTATTTGCGAACAACTCCTTACTGATGGCTCAAATCATGTTTGTCAATCACAGAGAACCGTCCCTATGATTGATTCTGATGACTCAAATCATGTTTTTCAATCACAAGGAACCGTCCCCTATGATTGATCTAGAAAGGGAGAGGGGCGCATTTTCTTTCCGAAGCTTTCCTCTATGTAGAACAGATGCAGGCGGCTTATGGCCCTTGTCATGCCAACGTAGAGCAGGCGCCGCTCCTCCTCGGTTTCTTCCTTGAGCTTCGCTTTGTGATAAGGGATTATCCCCTCGTTCACATCTACTATGAATACCTCCCTGAATTCAAGTCCTTTGGAAGCATGCAGCGTCATAACAGACACCCCTGCATCGTTTTTATCATCCGGCGCCGTATCCCTTTTCTTAAAAAGGCTCTCTTCCATTTTCTTAAGCCAAAGGGTGACAGACCCGAAGCTTTTCGAGATCTCATAAAGCCTGTACAGCTCCTTAGCCGACCCGCTCTCCTTTTTAAGATAAGCCTCATATCCCACGACCTTCATAAGATACCTTAAGGCATTTGCGGGGCGCATACTTCCCATCCTTTTAAGATCAGCCGCAAGCCTTACGGCATTGTTATAAACACTCCCCTGCCCTCTGTAATAAACGCAGGCATCATTTATATCCGCCCCTTCTCTGCCAAACGCCTCCCTGCTGATATATCTCATGGGCTTATTGACCGCCCGTAAAATATCCGCCCTGTCATAGCACCCCGAAGCAAGACGGAGGTATGCCCTGATATCTTTGGCTGTCTCGGAAGCATATATGCCCTTTTCCCTTCCGCGGCTTATCACAGGTATCCCCCTTTTTCCCAGCGCTTCCTCAAAAAGCTCCCTCAGATCGTTAGTCCTGACAAGGACCGCATAATCCCCGGGACGGCTTTTATCTATCATCCCTGCTATTGCATCCGTTTCACTGTCCCTGTCCTTTAAGCACCTGATATCAACTGCCTCTCCGGTCTGGACAAAAGACTCATGATGCTTTTTGATCCGCACTGTGTTTTTTTCTATGACCCTGTCCGCTGCCTCCGCTATCGCCTTACTGCACCTGTAGTTCATATTCAGCTCGTATCTTGAAAGCATGGGATAATCCTCAATGAATCTTTGCATTATACCGGGTCCCGCTCCCCTGAAGCCGTAGATGCTCTGGTCGTCGTCCCCTACAGCCAGAATGTTTCCATCCTCACCCGCAAGGAGCTTTACAACGTCATACTGGCTGTCGTTTATATCCTGGAACTCATCTATCTGAATATAACGGTATCTTTCCCGCCATCTTTTAAGGACCGCCCCATCCCTTAAAAAAAGCTCCCTGCACTTTATTATCATGTCGTCAAAATCGATCAGCCTTAATTCCTTAAGCCTCTCGTTATAAAGCGTGAATATCCTGTCATTTACATCATCATCGAAGCAGCTTAAGGCTTGACACCCGTTCTTTCTCCGGCTTATCATTGCGGACAGCTCATCGGCAAGAGACTTCATATCCCGGGAATCGATCCCTGTCTTTACCGCTATGTCAGTAAGTATCATGTATTTGTCATATGGTTTTAATATGTTTGAGGCATTAATTGAAAAGGAATTCCTGAGTATGGAATAAAATATTGAATGAAAGGTGCCGAATACAGCCTGTCCGGCCGCTGCCCCTATGAGGGAATAAGCCCTTGCCCTCATTTCCCCTGCCGCTGCGGTTGTATATGTGATCGTAAGTATTGACGATGGATCTTTTTGATGACTGCTTATCAGATTTTCAAGACGTTTTATTATGGTGAAGGTCTTACCGGAGCCCGGTCCCGCAAGTACCAGTGCGGGACCGTCCCTGTGCCTTATCGCATCAGCCTGTGATGCGTTAAATTCATTCACTGTCTGCCCCTATATGCTTTTCCTTAAAAGCTCTATCCCCTGCTTAATACGGATGACAGACTCGTCATGACCCAGAACCTCCATAAGCTCCGTCGCGCCTCCCGGGGTCATCTGCTTACCCGATACGGCTGTACGTATCGGCCACAGGATCTGTCCGTTCTTTATGCCCGCGTCTTCGGCATAGGCTTTAAGTATCGAATAAAGGTTATCATTGCTCCAGTCCTCCACTCCGTCAAGGACCGGAAGTATCTTATTAAGCTCTTCAAGAGATGATTCCATAGTGGTCTTCATCTTCTTATGAACGTACATCTTCGGATCATATACGGGCAGGGTCTCGAAGAAATCAATATGATCCTTAATGTCGGGAAACACCTCTATCCTTGTCTGTACCATACGCGCGATCTTTTTAAGATCGATGTCCTTATGGATGACCTCTTTAATATAAGGCAGCGCCTTTTCATAAAAA
>JAGBOJ010000112.1 GCA_017633935.1 Lachnospiraceae bacterium
AAGGAAATAGGTTATACAGTAATAGATGGTATGCATTCTCGTCCGACCCCAGTTACTTAGCTGTATCGGAGGATAAACTCGATGCAGCTTTGCTTGCCTTTGATACGGGAGACGGAAGAGGAAATCCGATCGTATCACAGGCAGGTAATACTGACAATACAAATAATCGCTTTGATATGGATAGACAAAGAAAATCGACATACGACGGTGTAGCTGTTAATGATGTCATACAAACCGGAACTTTGGTATGGGGAGACAAAAAGCTTGAGGTTAAGGCAACAGGTCTGACCACGCCCGAGGAGGTTTCCGCAAACGGTACCGAAGCGAGGACAATAAAGGTTAAGGTCAGCGAGAATTCTCTTACATGGCTTAAACCCGCTGTTTCAAAGAACTTCATTGTTTCTTATCCGGAATATACCATCACGGTTAATCCCGTAACAAATACAACTACGTATAAATATGAGTCCATGGGTCTGTCCGGACGTGCGTGGTATGGAAGTACTCTTAATGCAGTAAAGAATAGAATATATGAAGGATACAAGAGAACAAATAACAGCACTGGAGTTGTAACTATTTATACAAATCGTAGGATTTCAGAGGTAGAAAAAGAGTACGGTTCCGGAGTTTATTATGACGAAGCCTGCACGAAGGCTGTATCAAGTGATGAGCTTATGGCAGAGGTTGAGCCCGGTACGACCGTATATGTAAGTCTGAACAAAATTGAGGTGGTTTCAGATAACGATACGAAATTTGTGACGAAAACCATAAGCAATCAGGCAGTACCTGTATTGATCGAGCCCAGACCCATTGATGTGTATGCTCACGCATATCCTTATCGCGGAGAGGAATTTACCGGCAAGATAAATGCCGCTGATGCGTATGGGGATATAACGACCAATACGAGCATAACTTACTATGACAGCCAGAATGTATATTACGGTTATGGTTCGGATACATACTATACAGGGAAGAAGTCAGCCTTCCAGGGCACTGACCTGCTCGCTTCCACCGAAGTGAACGCAAAGAATGCTTCTCTTGTGGATACCACTGAGACTACGTTGGCGTGGGTAGATGCTAATACTTATTATGAGTACAGAAATGGTGATGTGGAACAAGTGTATCCAGCTCAATATGTCGATGATCCCTACAGGGTCTACCTCGATCTTACAACAGGCTTCAGTGAGTCCGGAAATGACAAGCTTTCGGCCGCTCTTGCAAAGCGCTTCTACATCAATACTGCGGTAGGCTATGTAACGGTACAGCCTAAATATACTATTACATATATGCTGCAGTACGAAGACCCGAGAAAGGACGGCGGAGCAGCAGCCGATAAGCTTGTGGCATATGAGACTGTATCCTTTAATAAGACACAGATCTATGACGGACTTAAAACAGAGCAGAAAATGACTATCAACCCCACAGCCGGCGGCGCAAAGGATGAGATCGCAAAGTGGACTGAAAAAGGCGATGGTGTGCTCAACAAAGAGGACGGAGACTATATCAGCGGTTGGAAGTATATGCAGGCAGGCACTACAGCCTTTACTGGTAGTTTAGGCGGTTATGATCAAAACTCAGGGGATATTTCCGCAGCCGACTACTTCGTTACCGCAGTGGTTTCCGCTTATGCAGGAAGTAATGTATACATAGAGTCCATAGCACCGGTATTCTATAACGGGCTTTCGCATATAGCAAATTTGGAGACTGCAAATAATGATAATTACTATAGATCTAAGGTTAAAAAGACGGAGTTAAATGATTTACCTGTTAATGTTATGCGAACAAAGGGTGGAACGAGACTTGTTTACGGCAAGGATTATACCATAAGCTATAAGAACAACAAGGATGCTTCCGTATACTTTGTGGATGACAGCAAGACAAGCCTTGCAGACAAGGTTAAGCCGGTATATTCGCAGAAAAAGAAAAAGCCTCAGGTTATCATAAAGGGTGCCGGTAAGTATAAGGGTAAGTTCCAGGCTACGGTATACTTTGATATCTATCCTTCAAATATAGAGGGAAGCAACACAAATTATATTACCAGTCTGGGAGTATATTATAAGGACGGTCGTTCCACTATTGACGGCATAAAGAGCGTCTATTTTGCAAAGACCGGAAAGACGGCGAAGGTATCCTATAAGGTTCAGAATGTACAGTATCCTTCTAAGGTTACGCTTAATGAGTGGGCACCGACAGTAAATCCCTATTACGCAATAGGACCTGATACTGATAAGGGTAAGATAACGACCCTTAAAAAGAACAAGGACTATTCAGTGATCATCGAAAGATATGATAAGACTGATGACAAAAATGAAAATGAGATGGGTTGGATGGCAGTTTCCGAAAAAGAGATCACGCCGAAGGAAGGAGGCAGCTATTCGTACAGGGTAACCGTAAAAGGAAAGGGTAATTATACAGGAACGGTTACATCTGATTACTTTAATGTTTACGATCAGGGCAGCTATGCGGATATCAGCAAGCTGAAGATCACTACGCCTAAGAACCTTAAGTGGGAAGACCTGATGCTTAATGCCGATAATTCCATAAAGAAAAGTATCGACCTTGCAGACCTTGGTATAAAGGTTGAAAATAAGGCAAAGAGCAGCGCAACAAAGACGGTTACCTTCACCTCAAATGTAGAAGGATATATTTGTAAGGTAAATAAGGCAGGACAACAGGATAATAACGGAGGAACTGCAGTTTTCACCTTAAATAACGGTAAGCTTACGATCAATAATTGTGATATCGACGATGCCGGAATCTACAAGCTGGTAATTTACGGAAATAATATATGGGAACGCACGACGGATACAAAGAAGAATACGACAAAAACCGTATATTACGCCGGCACTCTTGAAAAGACCTTCACCATTAAGGGTATCGATCTTAAGGCAGGCGACTTCCAGCTTGGATGGAAGACTGCAAAGTGGGACGGAAGCAGCAAGGCTCAGAGCCTGGCATTCAGCAAGAGTGCAAAGAGCAAGCTCGCAAAGAACCAGTTTGGAAAGAATACATTAAATCAGGCGTATGTGGATAAGTACCTTAAGGGAGCGGCTGCAGCGGCTACAGCTAAGGAATATGATCCTTTCTGGAATGACACTGATAAGTGCTTTGAGGCTTATATAAGGGACTATATACTTGCCGGGAATACAGAAACTGCATATGTAGACAATTATCTTAACGGTGTTGGCGGTCTCGGCGGTAAAGTCTTCGGCGATGTATACTACACCGACAACGGTATGGACTGGAAGATAAAGAAGAAGGTGGATGTATACCGTTACCAGTTAGAGAGCGGCTCAAAGAACAAGGATGTGGGAACCTATACCATTTACATCCCTACGGACGGTATCTTCGGTACTGACGGACTTAGGCTTACCTACAAGCGTACAGGCACGGCTACCAAGATTCTTGAGGTAGAAAACACTAAATAAAAAAAGACGGTACGGAAAGTAGTTACAGGAAACGGATTTACTGAATTTACTGTAATAACCGGTCTGAATTCACGGTGGCGCAGGATATACCTGCGCCACTGTGGGACAATGCGATTATAAAACATCTGCAATCCGCAGCAGTTCTTAAGCTATGCAGCCGGATTCCAGTCCGTACTATCGGAAAAAAGACAGGCAGATTATAAAGTGATTTTTGGAAGAGCCTGAGAAGTACTGCTCAGGATTTGCTCATATGACAATATTGAGAGGAAAAAACCATGGCTGCGACAGTAATAAATGATACGGATACCTATAGCCTTACGGATGAAGAAAAGCTCCGTCTCGGAAGGAGCCTTAAGGAGATAAGGGAGGAGAAGCACTTGAGTCAGGACGATCTGGCAAGGCTGCTCAACTGCACCCCGCAATACATTTCCGATGTGGAAAGAGGTCGCTACGGTCTCAGCCTGAAAAAGCTTATGCTCTTTTGCAAGGAGTGTGAGATAAGCTGTGATACCCTCATTTACGGCAGACCGGGCGTATATCCCGAAAATGACGAGCGCCGCCGTATAATGGACCTGTTAGACAGGCTGAATGAAGACCAGCTGTCGGCAGTCAGAGAATTCCTGAAGGCCGTCTTAAAGCTCTCACGGCATCCCTAAAAGGATAGAAAATCATAAGATCAAACAATGTTTGTGGTATAATAAATCCGATCATTATTCTTCAAATGAGGTATAAGGAGGATTTATATGACTACGCTGATAAGTGCGGATGATCACTGGATGCTGATCATGATAATGTTTCTGTCCACTGCCGCGGCAATATATCTTGAGCAAAGGTTTGCGTGGGCGTCAAAAATATCGGGAGCGATCATTACCCTTATAGTTGCTGTGGTACTGGTTAACACAGGTATCATTCCCACAAGCGCACCGGTTTTTGACGATGTGGTGTGGGGATATGCAGTACCGCTTGCGATCCCGCTCCTTCTTCTGAAAACAAATATCAGGAGGATAGGAAAAGAAGCAGGCCGTTTTCTCATCATCTTTTTGATCGGGTCCTGCGGAACTGTGGCAGGAGCTTTTCTCGGAACGGTTCTTTTGGGAAGATATATTCAGGGAATTGAAGGTGTTGCCGCAGTAATGACTGGCTCATATATAGGAGGGGGAGTTAATTTTACCGCCGTTTCGGATGCCTTTCATGTGGACCCGACCCTTATATCGGCCACCACCGTAGCGGATAATCTGAATATGGCTGTATATTTTGTCGTTCTCTTAAGTGCAGCTGGCAGTGCGTGGTTTAACAGGCACTACAGCCATCCGCATATAGATGAGGTTAAGAGGATCGGGAAAAGTGAGGATCAGACTACAGCAGCCGCTTACTGGGGGAGAAAAGACATATCCCTAAAGGACATAGCCGTATGTATGGCTTATTCAGCGGCTGTCGTTTGTATTTCAAGGCTTATCGGAAGTTATTTAAGTGATATTATCCCCGACGGAAACTTTATTTTACAGATGCTAAAGGTGTTCTTTGGAAGCCAGTATGTATGGATCACTAATTTTTCCGTTCTTTTTGCCACGGTATTTGAGAAGAAGGCTTTAGAGATGCACGGAGCGGAAGAGACAGGTACATGGCTTATCTATCTTTTCTATTTTGTCATAGGTGTGCCTGCTTCTATAGTTCTTATCATAAAGCAGGCGCCGATCCTGCTTATTTTGTGTATGCTTATGGTTTTTGTAAATATGCTGTTCAGCTTTGTTTTCGGCAAGATACTAAAATTTGATCTTGAAGAGATCATTCTTGCGTCAAATGCGAATATAGGAGGACCTACAACTGCCGCTGGAATGGCGATATCCCAGGGGTGGAATAAGCTCGTGGGACCCTCTGTTTTAGTGGGAACACTCGGCTATGCCATCGGAACATGGCTTGGGATACTTGTCGGTTCATTACTGGGAGCATAAGTACTATGGGTGATAAAGTTATAATACTGTCTGATGATTCCTCCGGCTTTGTGGCCGTTGCCGATATCATACCGGATGTGATACTTGATATCAGATATTACTCTGAAAATAACTTCATCGGAGACAGGATAGACGGTTATGAGGAGCCGGCAGCTCTTTTGACAAAAAAGGCTGCCTATGCCTTAAAAAATGCCGGCGATGAAGTAAACAAAAGGGGATTTTCCTTCAGAATATTTGATGCTTACAGACCTCAAACGGCAGTGGACCATTTTGTAAGATGGGCAAAAGACCCGGGTGATGTCAGGATGAAGGAATACTTTTATCCGGAGCTTTCAAAACAGGAGCTTTTTCCTTTGGGATTTATTGCTGAGCATTCCGGACACTCAAGAGGCAGTACTGTCGACCTTACATTGTATGACCGTGCCGGGGGCAGGGATGTTGACATGGGAGGGACGTTTGATTTTTTCGGGGAAATAAGTCATTCCGATTATAAGGAGCTGTCGGTTGAGCAGTCGGATAACAGAAGATATCTGAGGGAAGTCATGATAAATAACGGTTTTATCCCTCTTAAAGAGGAGTGGTGGCACTATACGCTGAAAAATGAGCCCTACCCCCATACATACTTCACTTTTCCGGTTAAAATTCAGCGCTTGACCGGCGCCGGATCGTAATGGATTTGTAAAAACACATCTATGGTGCTATAATATCGTCTATATTTTTACAAGGAGAGTGTTAAAGGTATGAGTAAAGCATCCAGAGCAAAGGCTGCGGCAAGATCGACGGGAGAAAAATCGCCGGTATCCAAAAAGCTTCTTAAAGAGATTACAGCGGTATATGTGTTTTTTATGTTTGCCATTTATCCGCTTTATTATGAAGATAAATACTATAATATGGGAGAAGCAAAATGGCATTTCTTCAGATGGGTTACGCTGGTTGCCATAGTGCTTTTAACCGGAGTGTTTATCTGGTATCAGGTTGATCTTGTAAATAAGGGGAAGGTCAGGGAATACTGGAATCTGAAAAATACCTCTCTTATAGACAGATTTGTGCTCGCGTATGCCGTACTGTGTATTCTGTCGTTTTTGTTTTCACCCTATAAGGATTATACGCTTGTCGGATATGACGGATGGTATATGGGACTCATCGCCCAGCTTGCTTTTTGTCTGATCTACTATTTCGCATCGAGGTTCTGGCGCTGGGACGAGATCTGTGTCATCATCTATCTTTCTGTATCGTCAGTGGTATTCCTGCTGTGCGTACTGAACAGATTTTATAACAAGGAGCTTTCCGTAACGGCGATCACAGACCCTCTGCAGATGTACACGGATCTTGGAGAAGGCTATATCATAAACTTCATCTCCACTTTGGGTCAGGCAACATGGTTTTCAAGCTACATGGTGATCGTTTTCCCCATAGGGATGTTCGCCTTCTGGTACTATAACAAAAAGCCGATCAGGATATCGGCAGGTCTTTACACACTGCTTTGCTGCATGACGATGATAACCCAGAATTCGGACTCGGCATTTATGGCTTATTTTGCCATAATGGTAGGGCTGTTTTGCTATTCCTTCAGGGAAAACAGGCTGATGAAAAGGTTTTTGGAGGTCGTTATACTGATATTTGCGGGCTGGAAGATAGTTGGTATATTGCAGACGATATTCAGCAATGTTGCTATAGAGCTCGGAAGCCTGATGATGACCTTCTCAAAGGGCAATATCACATGGGTACTGCTCATATTATCGGTTTTGCTGTATGCGGGCTTCTGCGCGCTTGATAAAAAGCAGAAAATAGATGTAACAAAGCTTAAGATCGTCAGAACCGTGGTTCTTATACTCATAGGACTCGGAATAACGGCGATGGTGATATATATTGCCCTTAATTCCACGGGAGCTCTTGCCGGTACGGGATTTGAAAGCGGTAACAACTACCTGCTCTTTGATACCAACTGGGGTAATAACAGAGGATCGTCATGGATGGTCACAGTGGGAACCTTTATCGAGTGTGACTTTATGCGTAAGCTTTTTGGAGCCGGACCGGACGGTTTTTACAATCTGGTATACACCTATCGGGCAGATGAGCTTATCGAAAAATGGGGCGAAAATACCGTCCTTACCTGTGCGCACAATGAATGGATGACGGCATTCATAAATGTGGGTATATTCGGAGCGGTAGCATATATAGGCATCTTTATCGGAGCAATAGTGCGCTTTACAAAGAAATCAAAGGAGCTTCCGGAGGTTATAGCGCCGGTGCTTTGTATCTTAGGTTATATGGCACATAACTTTTTCTGCTATCAGCAGATAATATGTACACCGATAATCTTCCTGATAATCGGCTGCGGAGAGTGTCTGTGCAGATACGGCTTAAGGCCCATATGGGAAGAGGACGGAGATCTGAATGTTTGATTATGTTATAGTCGGAGCGGGGGTTTTCGGCGCGGTTTTTGCAAGAAGGGCAAAGGATGCCGGAAGGTCCGTTCTTGTGCTTGAAAGGCGTGCCCATATCGCGGGAAATGTATATACCGAGGAGACAGAGGGCATCAATGTACACCGCTACGGCGCGCATATATTTCACACCTCATATGAGCATGTTTGGAATTTTGCGGGGAGGTTTGCGGAATTTAACCGTTATACGAACTCGCCCGTCGCAAGATACAAGGATGAATTATATAATCTTCCCTTTAATATGAATACCTTCCACGCGCTCTGGAATGTCACGACACCCGATGAGGCGAGGAAAAAGATCGCCCGGCAGGTGGAGGAGGTAAGGAGCCTCGGAATAACCGAGCCCAAAAATCTTGAGGAACAGGCGCTTCTTCTCGGAGGATATGATATCTATGAAAAGCTGGTAAAAGGCTATACAGAAAAGCAGTGGGGAAAAAGGGCTACTGAGCTTCCGGCTTTTATCATAAAGCGTTTGCCGTTTCGTTTTACCTACGATAATAATTATTTTAATGACCGGTATCAGGGGATCCCGATCGGAGGGTATACCGCCATGGCAGAGCGGATGCTTGACGGGATTGAGGTCAGGTGTAATACAGACTACCTTAAGGATAGGGATAATCCCGATTATAAGGGAGCCGTTATCATATTTACAGGTATGATCGATGAATATTTTGACTGCTGCTTAGGCGCTCTTGAATACCGCAGTCTTGAATTTAAGACTGAGATAAAGGATACGGATAACTATCAGGGAAATGCGGTCGTAAATTATACGGAATACGAAATACCTTATACAAGAGTCATCGAACACAGACATTTTGAGCCTGAAAATGAAAGGGCATCGAAGGATAAGACGGTTGTGACATATGAGTATCCGGCGGAGTGGAAAGCCGGAAAAGAGCCTTATTATCCCGTAAATGACGAAAAAAACAATTCCCTGTATGAAAGATACAGGGAACTTGCTGCTAAAGAGAGTAAAGTGATCTTCGGTGGGCGCCTCGGACAGTATAAATATTATGATATGGATGATACCATAAACGCTGCCCTGAAGCTGGCCGATGATGAAGGGCTTTAAGGCACCTTGGTTTTAATTCTCAGCAGTATCCGTTAAACATCATACCGGAATACATACTTGTAATGTAAGGATTCGGGAAGTTCTTTCCCGGATTTTTATATTCCACCACAACGCGGTTGGTATATTCCATAGGATTTAATGAAATCTGTCCCGCTTTATTTACGAGCGAATTTGTAAATGAAGTGATGGCCTTAAGCGTGTCATGAGGATCGCCTTCATTTGCGGACTGGGTCAAAAGATTCCTGTCCATCTCCAATGTGCCGTCATCATTGAAGGAAAGACCTACGGCATCCAGCTCGTTCTTGTATACGTTCTGCAGGCTGCGCATTTCGGTGTTGAATTTTGTTGATTTACCGTAGCTTGCAGTGTATTCGGCAGCTCTGCGCATAAAATCATTGTAACCCCTTACCAGCCCCGTGATGTTTCCGACAAGTGATTCCACATCAGGCTTTAAGCCGACTGTAACGGGAGAATCCTCTTCGCTGACTCCCTTTAAGGTGACTTCATAGGCTCTGTCTATCGTAAAGGAGTTGGAGTATGCCGAGTGCTCGGTACCGTTTAATGAAAATACGGCATTCGTCGAAGGACTTGTCACCTCTGAAAGTCCGAAATAATCGGCTGCACCGGCTGTCTTGCTCGTATTGTCATCCGATACGGTAAAAATGTTTTTGCCGTCAGGCTGCTTCCCGGTTGAATTGCTTTCAATACGCAAAGCCGAGCGCGTATCTCCGTCCGATTCCACTGAAGCAACGACACCTATATTGGAACGGTTGATAAGCCTTGCGAGCTTTTCCTGCATATCCTTATTCGTGTCGCCTTCTTCCACATTAAACTGGAATTCGTAATCGGTGTCGTTAATCTCTATATCAAATGAGTAGGTATCCGGTGTTAACCCCATTTCGTTATTCCACAAAAACTTGCCGAGATTTACCTGAGAGGTGGCAAGCTGCTTAACCTCCACATTAAAGGAGGGAACATTTTCGGGGTCAATGGAGCCGTTTGAATCGCCTATGTATTTTGCTTCGATGACGTCTTCATCGGATGAATACGCTGTCTTCTTATCGAGCACACTCATGGTGTCCTCGGAGGAGAGCGAAGAGATGACATTTTTAAGATCTCTCGCATTTTCCTTCATATTTATGGCGTAGCTTGTGGTTTCGGTTCCGTAATCGATCAGAAACAGAGGGGATTCCTTTGACTGCTTCACGATGGACTCATATATGCTTTTCAGTTCGCCGCGCTTGTGATTGTCATAGCGCGTCGACTTCGGTGCATATGTGGTCAGAAAATTATTATATGCGGTTGTAAGAGCAAATCCTGCCATGAGCGTCCCCTCCTTTCATCCATGAATTTGTGGGACTTAAACCCTTGTCAAGCTGTATCGGAAGACAAGTGGGCGTAATAATCCATTTACACAATATAAAGGTACCATTTAAATCGGTTTAAATCAAGGGTTTTTTAAAGATTTTTGCTTATTTTAAAGACTTTTTGTTGACATGATTTTAAGGTCATGTTATATTAAAAAAACGACAAGAAATCAGGTCTTATTTTTTTGCCCTAAAATCAAGGTTTTAGGCGTAACGGAGGAGATACAATCATGCGTACAAGGATAACACTTGCGTGCACTGAATGCAAGAACAGAAACTACGACACTACAAAGGATAAGAAGACACATCCTGACAGGATGGAGCTGAAGAAGTACTGCAAATTCTGCAAAAAGCATACTCTTCATAAGGAGACGAAGTAAGTCTTAAAAGGAAGAAAGGAGCTGTCATGGCTGATATGGAAGAAAAGGAGGTAAAAACTCCGAAAAAGTCAGAGAACAATGAGGGCAGAGTATCTCACTTCTTTAAGGGAGTCAAGGCGGAATTCGGCAAGATAATCTGGCCCAATAGAATGACACTGACAAAGCAGACAATAGCGGTGGTTGTAGTCTCGATCATTACCGGCGCCATTATTGCCATAGTGGACAGGGCGCTTCAGTATGGTATCAATTTTATCATCAGGTAAATGCCGGGAATGAGGCGGCTGCCATTAAACGGACCTGCCGCTTATTTTATCGTGGAGGAATAAATGGCTGAAAAAGAAGCACATTGGTATGTTGCCCATACATATTCGGGATACGAGAAAAAGGTAAAAGCCAATATTGAGATGGCGATCGAAAACCGGAATATGCAGGACAGGATATTGGAAGTCAGAGTGCCTACCCAGACTGTGATAGAAACGAAGGACAACGGACAGCGTAAGGAAGTCGAAAAAAAGATGTTTCCGGGGTATGTCCTTGTGAACATGATAATGGATGACGATACATGGTATGTGGTAAGAAATACCAGAGGAGTGACGGGCTTTGTGGGACCGGGAAGCAAGCCGGTGCCGCTTTCCGATGAGGAGATGAAGCCGCTCGGAATCCATGTGGAAAATATGGCTATCAATTTCGGCGTGGGTGATATGGTCACTGTGGTCGCAGGCCCCTGGAGGGATACGATCGGACCCATTTCAAGAATGGATATGGGAAAGCGTACCGCGACCATCATGGTCGAGCTTTTCGGAAGAGAGACTCCGGTAGATATAAGCTTCGACCAGATATCGTTAATGAAGTAATAAAACCATTGCGTTTTATTATATAATGCAACATAAGTGGGAGGGACAAACTCCAACCCGCACACCACAAACCCGTATTACGGGACAAAAAGGAGGAGCCAAATGGCAAAGAAGGTAGAAGGCTATATTAAGCTGCAGATTCAGGCCGGAAAAGCAACACCGGCACCGCCTGTCGGACCTGCGTTGGGTCAACATGGCGTAAACATCGTGGAATTCACGAAACAGTTCAACGCAAAGACTGCTGATATGGGCGATGTGCTCATTCCTGTAGTTATTACGGTATACGCGGACAGAAGTTTCACATTTATTACGAAGACTCCGCCTGCGGCGGTTCTTATCAAAAAGGCCTGCAATATCCAGAAGGCTTCCGGAGTGCCGAACAAGACAAAGGTTGCGACACTTTCCAAGGAGAAGCTTGAGGAGATCGCTAAGACAAAGATGCCCGACTTAAATGCGGCATCATTGGAGGCTGCAATGAGTATGATTGCCGGCACCGCAAGATCCATGGGTGTCGAGGTCGAGAAGTAGGGAGGAGTCTGTAATGAAGCACGGAAAGAAATATGTTGAGGCTGCAAAGGCTGTTGACCGTACAAAGCTCTATGAGCCCAATGAGGCGGTAGCGGCTGTAAAGAAAGCGGCTGTAGCGAAATTTGACGAGACCATAGAGGTGCATATAAGGACCGGCTGCGACGGACGTCATGCCGAGCAGCAGATAAGAGGGGCTGTTGTGCTTCCTCACGGTACAGGAAGGACTGTTAGGGTTCTGGTATTTGCAAAGGGTGCCAAGCTGGATGAGGCTCAGGCTGCCGGAGCGGATCATGTGGGAGGAGAAGAGCTCATCCCCAAGATCCAGAATGACGGATGGCTTGACTTTGATGTAGTGGTTGCCACTCCCGATATGATGGGTGTCGTAGGGCGTTTAGGTAAGGTTCTCGGACCTAAGGGACTTATGCCCAATCCTAAGGCCGGTACGGTTACGATGGATGTAACAAAGGCTATTCAGGATATCAAAGCAGGTAAGGTTGAGTATCGTCTTGATAAGGCAAATATTGTACACGTTCCGATCGGAAAGGCATCATTCAGTGAGGAACAGCTTCTTGAGAATTTCAATGCATTGCTTTCGGCTATACAGAAGGCAAAGCCTTCGGCACTTAAGGGACAGTATTTAAAGAGCATTTCTCTTGCTCCGACAATGGGCCCCGGCGTGAGGGTTAATAACGCAAAGTATTGATCTGAAAATATTTTAAGAGTTCCCCTTTAACGGGGGAGCTCTTTTTTGACCGGTGCTTATACGGGATATTGCTTTACCTGTGCTCCTTACTGTCCTGCGGGTGTCGCTTCTGCTGCGGGAGCTGCTTCACCGGCTGCGGCTGCGGCCGCCGCTGCTGCGAGAGCGGCATCTATGGCTGCCTGATCGGGGATCTGCAAGGCTGTAGCGTCTGAAGCAAAAGCTGCAGGAGCGGGCTTTGAGCTGGCTGAGGCTTCCTCTTTGGGCCTGTCTGTGGGAACCGGAGTATAGTTTACGTAGCCTTCATCATCTATGTCCGCACTGTCTGAGCTGAAGGTCCTCATCTGGCGG
>JAGBOJ010000113.1 GCA_017633935.1 Lachnospiraceae bacterium
CGACCAGACTGGTCTGATGTTCGTCATCGGAAAGGACATAGGGCAGGAATTCAAAGAGATTGCCGATGCTGTTGCCGCTTGCGTAAAGGTAGATCAAAAACAGTATCAGAGCGGCACCGATACCGAAGGTCGTGTAAATCAAACCCTCCCTTAAAAACCTAAACTTAAAGGAAAGGCAGAATACGGTGATAAAAGCAACTGCATATGCTATCGCCAGAGAGGGAAGTGAAAGGACCGACAGAGCAAAGATGAAGCCGGATAATATGTACAGGCTTCTTTTTTTCGGCATAAGCAGCAGCATTGAAAATATAAAAAACTCAAATGACATTGTGTAGTACGATAAAGTCGCTATATTTAAATGGACAAAATTCAGCATAAAAAACGCACAGCAAAAGGCTGCAGCAGAACCGTTGCGCTTATTTAATATCCGGTAAGAAGCGCATGAAATGACAAAAACCGTAAGTATATACACTATCCTGAAAAACAGTATTATCCCGTCGGTGCCTCCCGTTACGGTAACGAACAGAGCGTAAAGCGGAAGGATGATAAGCGATGACAACTGTGTCGGAAACCATTCTTCGGCAAATATGAGATCTCCGTCAAAGAGACGCTTTGTCGTGGAAAGGTAGAAGGGCTCATCAGACGAGCAGAAACCGAAAAAGGCGCGGAGTATCAAAAACATCGCGCACAGACCGAATATGATATATGGTATGTAAGGCTTTATCTTTTGCATAATGTAAGAGTATCAAAAGAATACTTTCATTGCAAGTATACGTAAGTTGTGATACCATATATTGTGTTAATCAGATACAATTCAGCGCTTTACCAGCGCTGAATTGCAACGTTAATCAGATACTGTATATACATAAGGAGCAAAGTGATGAAGATCTCAGTAGCCGGAACAGGGTATGTGGGACTTGTAACAGGTATCTGCCTTGCAGAGAACGGTCATAATGTAACCTGCGTGGATGTGGATGAGGGTAAGATAAAGATAATGCAGGAAGGCAGGACGCCCATATTTGAACCCGGTCTGCAGGAGCTTATGACAAAAAATAAGGACAGGCTTACATATACCACCGATTATAAAGAGGCTTATAAGGATGCCGAGGTTATTTTCATAGGTGTGGGAACACCCGAAAAGAAAGACGGCTCCGCAAATCTAAGCTATGTCTTTGCCGTAGTCGATCAGATAGCCGACAGCATCACGAAGGAATGTGTAGTCGTGGTAAAATCAACGGTTCCGATAGGTACGAACGATAAGGTTGAGGATGCGTTAAAAGACAGGCTTAACGGCAGGCTTAAGGTGCATGTGGCCTCAAATCCGGAATTTCTTGCTCAGGGAACCGCCGTAAGGGATACTCTCCATGCGTCAAGGATAGTACTCGGTGTGGAGGATGAGTTTTCAGAAAAGAAATTAAGGGAAGTATATGCAGGCGTGGACGCGCCAGTTGTCGTTACAAACAGACGGTCGGCGGAAATGATAAAATATGCTTCAAATGATTTTTTGGCACTCAAGATATCATATATAAACGAGATAGCCAATCTATGCGAGGTTATAGGTGCGGATATCGCGGATGTGGCAAAAGGAATGAGCTATGACAGCCGTATAGGTGACAGATTCTTAAATGCAGGCATAGGCTATGGCGGATCATGCTTTCCAAAGGATACAAAGGCGTTGAACTGGCTTGCCAATTTTAACGACCATGAGATCAAGACCGTAAAGGCCGCTATAGAGGTAAACGATAACCAAAAGCTCCTTCCTGTAAAGAAGGCGGGAAAATACTATAAAGACTTAAAAGGAATAAATGTCGCTATACTCGGACTTACCTTCAAGCCGGGTACAGATGATCTCCGGGAGGCTCCGTCACTTGTGACGGTTCCGATCCTGTTAGATGACGGGGCTAATGTAAAAGCATGGGACCCTGTCGGCGTCAGCAATTTTAAAAAGAGGGTAGAGGGGGATATAACCTACTGTGACACCATAGATGAAACCCTTAAGGATGCCGATATCTGTTTTATTTTCACCGAATGGCCCCAGGTGAAGGAGCTTGACTTGAGCAGATTTAAGGAGCTTATGAGAACGCCGGTCATCATAGACGGCAGAAATTGCTTTGACATAAAAAAGGTCATGGATGTAAAGGGCATAGTTTATGACAGCATCGGCAGGGCGGCAATAGATACGAGGCAATGACCGGTAAAACAGACAGGAAAAGCATATTGGTACAGGCGGCAGGGCTTTTACTGCCTGCATTTATAACTCTCATGGTCTTTATGGGAGTTATTGCCGTTAAAGGCATTTTTCCTTTCGGCAGCAATACTGTGGATTATTATGATATGGGGCAGACAAATGCGCCCCTTTATTACCATATCTGGGATTTTCTGCACGGAAAGAGCGGTCTTTTCTACACATGGTATCTCGATGAAGGGCAGAACCTTTCAATGGCCGGTGCCATCCAGTGGAACATATCCGTGTTTAATCTGTTCTTTTACCTTATTCCCAGAAGGTACTGTTTTGAGGCTCTGTCGCTCTTTATGGGACTGAGGCTCTTTTTTATGTCCTTTAATATGAGCCTGTTTCTTAAAAAGACCGTAAAAGCCCCGTTTTACATCAGGACCGGGATGAGTACCGCATACGGACTTTGCGGCTATACGCTGACACATTATACGATACCGACTTATCTTGATACGGCGGCTCTTTTGCCGGTGTTAATGCTTTCGGTATATTATCTGCTGAAGGGTACCTTTAAACCATCCGGTCACGAGGGCAACAGCACCGGATATGATGAAAAAGACCTAAAAAAACCCCGCGGCTGTATGATATTTTATGCCCTGTGTGTCGGCTATATGACAGCCTTAAGCTATTATCTTGGTTTTATGAATCTTCTTTTTATACTGCTGGTCTCAGGCACATATCTGCTCCTGCTTAGCTTAAAGGAGGAGCGTCGTGAGGTCGCTTTAAGGCTTGTAACGGCAACTGTGGCAGGAGTCCTTATTTCGGCCTTTATGCTTGTGCCGGCAGCACTTCAGATGAGTGAGTCCTCAAGGTTCAATTCAAATTTAAGAGGATCCTTTGCGGAAAACATAAAAAGCATACTCTTATCTGTCGGAGCGGATATGTATTATATTAAATGGTTTATCCTTTCAGGCTCGCTTGCGGCTATAGTCATAACTGCTGTCGGGATAATCCGTTTCAGAAAAGAGGGACGGAAGAATATTTTTGTGATCCTTTTCTGTTTTTTTCCATGCGCACTTATACCATTTGAATCGATAAACATACTCTGGCATCTCGGGACATATTATCATTATCCGATACGCTGCGGATATCTGATCCCCTTTGTGCTGCTTACGGCAGGAGCATACTATGCGGGAAAGCTGTATCCGGAAAATGAGGAAAAAGAGAAAATAAAGCCGTTAAAGCTTTTGCCCGGGTGTGTTATCGCAGCTGCGGTGGCAGCAGCGGCGCTCATCATATATAACCGGCAGGTGTGGGAGATACATAAGCTTTTTAATGCATGGCTGATCTTCGGCGCGGTTATTACGATCCTGTACCTGATCTTTGCCTTGGCAAAGAAGCCGTCATATATAATGGCGCTTTTATCTGCCGAGCTCATCTGCGGAGCATATGCAGGCTACGGATGCCCTAATTTTACGGATGTATTCTCTTCGGAGCCGGAACAGTCCGGACAATATGTAAGGGAAGCATTGTCGCTTTCGGAAGCCATGAATATAGAGGAAAGCAGGACTGACAGGATAAAAAATCCCGACACCTCATTAAACACAAATTACGGAATGGTGATAAGGCGGGCGACAGCGGGAGGATGGGCAAATACAGCAAAGAGAGAGCAGATCGACAGCGCGATGTCATTAGGCTATAACGCCCACTTTATGAGGATAATGGATTCCGGAGGAACTATTTTTTCGGATGCGATGATGCATATCACTCAGGTGCTGACCTGTGTGCCCGGGCTCTATGAAGAGGCAGAGGGTATAAGCGGGTATGAAAAAAAGGCACAGCATGACGGCTATGTACTCTATGATACAAAATATGTGCTTCCGTTTGCGATGAGGACAGGTGCGGATTTTGACGGCGCGCACGGTGATATTTTTAATATAGCCGGAACTACAAACTCGTACTATGAGGCACTGGCAAAGGCATCCGGGGTCGACACCGGTGAAAAGCTAATGACAATATACAAGGATAAAGAATTCGTGATATCCTCAAAAACAGCGCTTTACCTTCAGGGAGGGGAGTCCGGCAGGATAGAAGTAAACGGGAAAACCATACCGGTCCCGACTATGGGAGATACAGGAAATACGGCTTATCCGGCATCCTTTAACTCCAATCTGCTCTTTCTCGGCATATATGAAAGCGGGGATATCAGGATAGACGGAGCTGACGGGGCAGCAGTCATGGGACTTGATATAAAGAAGCTTGAAGAGCTCTGCGACAGGACTGAAAGAGAGGAAGGACTTAAAGCGGAGAATAACCGCATATCCTTTAACATAAAAGCCGGAAAGAACGAACAGGCTATGCTGCCTTTGAGCTACGACAGAGGATTTACGGCATATGTAAACGGCAGAAAAAGAGATATAGTCAATATAGACAATCTCTTTATGGGAGTGCCGCTTGATGAGGGTGACAATGAGGTGGTCATAAGGTTCATGCCGTCCGGACTCAAGGCAGGAGCAGCGGCCTCTGTGACAGGTCTCCTTTTTATACTGCTGATGCTAAAAATCCCCATAGGTGATGCCTTTAAGAGAATATGTCTTTATTTGACGGATACGGTATACGGCTTAGCCGTGATCATACTATATGTTGTGCCGATCGCCGTATTTATCATACATCAAGTTGTAAAGAGAATATAAATTTGGTACAATACAAAGATATACTGGTTAACATTAATGAGTGCCAAAGGCACGAATTTAGGTTAACCGCATATACCGCGGAACAGTGATAGAAACGGCAATTAATTTTGTTCGCGAGTATAGTTATTTACAGGAGAGGCAGGAAATGAAGGTAGTAATACTTGCGGGAGGATTAGGTACCCGCATTTCGGAAGAAAGTCACCTGAAACCCAAACCGATGATAGAGATCGGCGGGATGCCCATATTGTGGCACATAATGAAGATATATTCACATTACGGATTCAATGAGTTCGTGATCTGTCTTGGATATAAACAGGCAATGGTAAAGGAATTTTTCTCGGATTACTTTCTCTATGCATCTGATGTCACCCTTGATCTGGCGGAAAATTCCATGCAGGTACATGACAATTATTCGGAGCCGTGGAAGGTCACCCTTATAAATACGGGACTTAATACCATGACCGGCGGCAGGATAAAAAGGATACAAAAGTATGTCGGCAATCAGACGTTTATGCTCACCTATGGTGACGGTCTCTGTGATGTGGACATATCAAAGCTTTTAGAGTTTCATAAAAACCACGGAAAGACCGGTACGATAACGGCAATCTCGGTCGATCAGAGATTCGGGGTGATGGACCTGAAGAAAAACGGCGAGGTCACTGAATTTGCGGAAAAGCAGGACAAGGAGCCGTCCGTGGTAAACGGCGGATATATGGTGTTTGAGCCGGAGATTTTCGATTATATCAAAGGGGACGATACCGTATTTGAAAAGGCACCGCTTCAGAGCCTTGCATCAAAAGGTCAGCTTATGGCTTATCAGCACAGGGGATTCTGGCAGTGCATGGATACCCAGAGGGAAAAGAAGAAACTTGAAGAGCTCTGGGCATCCGGAAATGCTCCATGGAGGGTTTGGGATCAGTAAAATGGGATTGGATTTTTACAAAGGGAAAAAGGTACTGATAACGGGGCATACAGGGTTTAAGGGCACTTATCTTACGGCCGTGCTTCATCTGGCGGGAGCCGAGCTTTGCGGGATAGCCCTGGAACCGGAGACAGACCCGGCACTTTTTGATCTTACCGGGATGGAAAATAATATTGCCTCAAACATCCTTGATATACGGGATTATGAGGGGGTAAAAAGGGTCGTCGGGGATTTTAAACCCGAGATAGTCTTTCATCTTGCGGCGCAGCCCATCGTCAGGACGTCTTATGAAAAGCCGCGCCTTACCTTTGAGACCAATGTGATGGGAACGGTTAATATACTGGAGGCTGTACGCGACACCGAAAGCGTAAGATCCTTCTTAAATGTTACCACCGACAAGGTTTATTTAAATGAAGATAAGGATATAGCATTTACGGAGGATATGCCTCTTGACGGCTATGACCCTTATTCAAACAGCAAATCCTGTTCGGAGCTCGTGACACATTCCTATACAAAATCCTTTTTTGCGGACAGGGATATAAGCATTTCCACCGCAAGGGCGGGAAATGTGATCGGCGGCGGCGATTTTTCAAGGGACAGGATAATACCCGACTGCGTGCGCTCTGCCCTTAAAAAAGAGGATATCATAATAAGGAATCCCAAAGCGACAAGACCGTTCCAGCATGTTTTGGAGCCGCTCTTTGCCTATCTTATGATAGCACAGAGGCAGTATGAGGACAGGTCACTTGCCGGAAGCTATAATGTGGGACCTAAGCTTAGTGACTGCATAAGCGCCGGAGAGCTGGCGGACATTTTTGTAAAGAACTGGGGCGAAGGCATAAAATGGATCGACAGGTCTGACGGGGGACCTCACGAAGCCGGATTTTTAAGGCTTGACTGTACGAAGATAAAAGAAAAGCTGGACTGGGAGCCGGTATGGGATATAAAAAGAGCCGTGAAGGAGACCGTAAGCTGGTTTAAGGTATACGAAAAGGGCGGTGATATCACTGCGGAGATAACAAGGCAGATAAACGCATATAAGGGAGAAGCGGATGTTTGAAAATATGAGCGAGGCCGAGGCAAGACAGAAGATCCTTGAAGAGGTCGCTGAATACGCAAAAAAATATAAATGTGTGAAACAGGAATACAACGAGGGAGACAGGATTCCTTACGCGAGCAGGGTCTATGACGAAAAGGAGATGGTAAATCTCGTGGACAGCTCGCTTGAATTCTGGCTTACTGCGGGAAGATATACAGATGAATTTGAAAAAAAATTTGCGGAATATCTGGGAGTTAAGTATGTATCCGTGGTAAATTCGGGGTCGTCCGCAAATCTGTGTGCTTTTATGGCGCTTACATCACCTCTTCTTAAAGAAAGGCAGATAAAAAGAGGCGATGAGGTCATAACAGTGGCAGCGGGATTTCCGACTACAGTGGCGCCTGTAGTGCAGTACGGGGCAGTGCCGGTCTTTATAGATGTCACCATACCCCAGTACAATATAGATGTAAATATGCTTGAAGAGGCTTATTCCGAAAAGACAAAGGCAGTAATGATCGCGCATACGCTTGGCAACCCCTTTGACTTAAGATCGGTAAAGGAGTTTTGCGACAGACATGGTCTGTGGCTTATTGAGGATAACTGCGATGCGCTGGGTTCACAGATCGATATAAACGGAAAGACATATCTTACGGGTACTGTGGGCGATATCGGGACAAGCAGCTTTTATCCGCCCCACCATATGACCATGGGAGAGGGTGGCGCGGTTTATACGAATGATGCCCTGTTAAACAGGATAATCCGCTCAATGAGAGACTGGGGAAGGGACTGTATGTGTCCTCCGGGCAGGGATAATCTGTGCGGACACAGATATGACGGGCAGTACGGACAGCTTCCTAAGGGATATGATCACAAGTATGTATATTCGCATTTCGGATATAACCTTAAGGCAACGGATATGCAGGCCGCAATAGGCTGCGCGCAGCTTGAGAAATTCCCCTCTTTCGTACAAAAGAGAAGAGAGAACTTTTCAATGATCTATGAGGGATTAGAGGATATGCAGGATAAGATCATCCTGCCCGAAGCCATGGAAAACTCAAGACCCTCATGGTTCGGATTCCTCATAACCCTTAAGGAAGGCTTTGACAGGGAAAAGACAGTCAGATATATCGAGGATCACGGCGTACAGACAAGGATGCTTTTTTCGGGTAATCTCATATGTCATCCCTGTTTTGATGAATACAGAAATGACAAAAGCGCCTACAGGGTGGCCGGAGAACTGAAAAACACCGAGATCATCATGAACCGTTCATTCTGGATAGGCACATATCCGGGAATGGATGAAAAGAAGATAGGATACATGATCAAAACGGTTAAAGAGGCAGTATGAGTAAGGTAAGTCTTTTGGATTGCACGCTGCGGGACGGCGGCTTTGTAAACGAATGGAATTTCGGACACGGAAATATGATAAACCTTTTAGAACGCTCCGTGTCCGCAGGAATTGATTATATCGAGGTCGGATTTATCGATGCGAGGGAGGAGTTTGATATAAACCGCTCCATCACGCCGGATACAGACGGGATCAACAGACTTTACAGCGGAGTGGATAAGGGAAATTCAAAGCTCATTGCCATGATAGATTACGGGACGGTGCCGATCGAAAGGGTATGCAGGGCGCAGGATTCCGTGCTGGACGGTATCCGCGTGATGATAAAGAAAAAGACCCGTTATGAGGCGCTTGAATATTGCAGAGCCCTTCAGGAAAAGGGGTATCTGGTTTTTGCACAGCCGGTATCCATAACGGGATATGCGGATGATGAGATGGAGGAGCTTACGGAAAGGGTCAGCGAATCCGGATTTTTTGCGATGTCCATCGTGGATACCTACGGTCTTTTGGACAGATCAAAGCTGCTCCACTATTTTGAGATAATGGACAGGGTTCTTGATAAGGATGTGATGATAGGTTACCACGCCCATAACAATTTCCAGCTTGCATACGCAAATTCAATCTCCCTTATAGAAGAGGTGTCGGACAGACGGGCGCTTCTTATAGACGGTTCTGCATTCGGCATGGGAAAGAGCGCCGGAAACTGTCCCTTAGAGCTTCTTACGATGTATGCCAACGAACACCTTAAAAAGGACTACGACACAAATCAGGTGTTGGAAATGATAGACACCTGCATAAGAAACATATTTGCCCTAAGTCCGTGGGGATATCAGATGCAGTATTATCTGTGCGCCTCAAACGACTGCCATCCCAAATACAGCCAGTATCTTATGCAGAAAAAAACTCTTTCGGTCAAATCCATAAACGATATCCTGAAAATGATAGACCCGAAAGAAAGGCTTGTCTTTAACGAAAAGCACATTGAAGAGCTATATCTTAAATATCAGAGAAACGACATAAATGACAGCGGGAGCATAGAGACACTTAAAAAAGAGCTTGCCGGAAAGACGATACTTATAACAGGTCCGGGAAAATCCATAGTGGCAAAAAGGGAAGAGATAAGGGCTTACACTGAAAAGAACGATCCGGTCATAATATCCATAAATACGGTATTTGACGATTACGGAGCGGATTATATCTTTATCACGAATTCAAAAAGATATATGCAGATCTCCGGAAGCATAGGAGAGCTTTGCAAAAAGGGAATGAAGGTCATAGCGACCTCAAATGTGACACCTGCCCGTGACAGATTTGACTTGCCCGTGGATTACAGCAGTCTTATAGATGAAAAGAGCAGCATACCGGATAACTCCCTGCCAATGCTGCTGAGGCTTTTGTGCAGGGCTGAGGTGAAAAGGATAGCACTTGCAGGGTTTGACGGATATTTAAGTGAGGCAAAGGTCAATTATTATAATGAGGATATGGAGTATGACTTTGCCCATAATTATGCCCTGCAGTTAAACCGTTACACGGCGGATATGATAAAGGAGCTGCGCGGACAGGGCATGGAAATCGAATTTGTTACGGAGTCGAAATATGAAGAAGGCTGAAGTGATCATATTTGATCTCGACGGGACACTTTTTAATACCAGACCGGGAATAGTAAAGGCCATAAAAAAGACGATAGAGACTGAGGGCTTAAGCAGACTGGAGGAAAATGAGTTTGACCGGTTTATAGGACCTCCGATAAACCAGACCTTTTCAAAGGTGTTTAACCTTTCCGATGAAGAAGGGAAACGTCTGGCGGATATATTCAGGCAGTATTACCACGATCCCGAATATCTGCTCGATACAAGGGAGTATCCGGGCATAAGGGAGACTCTTAAAGAACTGAAAAACAGGGGTATAAAGACTGCTCTTGCCACATATAAAAAAGAAAAAATGGCTGAAGAGATCTGCGCCCATTTCGGATATGATGCACTGCTTGACGTGATCCACGGAAGCGACAGGGAAGGAAAGCTTACGAAACAGGACATAATAAAGCTCTGCCTTAAGGACTGCGGGGTCAGTGACCCGGGAAATGCCGTGATGATAGGGGACAGTATTTTTGATGCAAAGGGTGCGGAAAGTGCCGGCACGATGTTTGCCGGAGTGACATACGGATTCGGGTTTAAAAATCCGGAGGACATACTTAAGTTTCCGGGTGCAGGGGTTATAAACAGAGCAGAGGAGATTTTGGAACTATGAAAATAAAGGCTTCGGAATATATAGCGGATTTTCTCGTATCCCACGGTGTGACGGATGTATTTACCGTGACCGGAGGCGGTGCGATGCATTTAAATGATGCCATAGGACACAATAAAGGATTAAGGAGTATCTATAATCACCATGAGCAGGCATCGGCAATTGCGGCGGAGAGCTATGCAAGGCTTTCCGGAAGGATAGCAGCGGTCTGTGTGACCTCGGGACCCGGCGGGACGAATGCCATTACCGGAGTGCTCGGGGCATGGCTTGATTCCGTGCCGATGTTTGTGCTTTCCGGGCAGGTGAAGACGGAGACTACAAAATGGTCTACGGATATTCCGTTAAGGCAGCTCGGGGATCAGGAATATAACATAGTAGACAGTGTATCACCCATGACAAAATATGCCGTGATGATAACGGACATAAAGGAGCTGAGGTATCATCTTGAAAAGGCATGGTTCCTTGCGATGAACGGAAGAAAGGGACCTGTGTGGATCGATGTGCCGCTTGATATGCAGGCGGCGGTAGTGGATACGGATGAGCTTTCGGGCTTTGACAGCAAGAGTCTTAATGCGAAGGAAAATCCGGTCTACAGCAGAGCTGTCACGGACGAGATACTTGAAAGGATAAGAGACGCAAAGAGACCTGTCATCCTGGCCGGAGAGGGCATCTATTTTGGTGGCGCGTATAAGGAATTTCTGGAATGTATTGAGGCGCTTAAGATACCGGTAGTAACGGCATGGAATGCAAACGATCTTTTATGGGACGATAATCCTTATTTTGCCGGGCGGCCCGGAACAGTGGGGACGAGAGGCGGTAATTTTGTGGTCCAGAACGCCGATCTGCTGCTGGTTTTAGGTTGCCGGATGAATATCAGGATCATAAGCTACAATAAGTTTGATTTTGCCAAAGACGCTTATAAGATAATGGTGGATATAGATGAAAACGAATTAAAGAAACCCACCATAAAAATAGATATGCCGATACATGCAGATGTCAAGGATGTGCTCATGGACTTGAAGCTCTGCACAAGGGAGGATGCGGGAGACCATAAAAAATGGCTTGACTGGTGCGTGGATATCAATAAAAGATATCCAGCATGCAGGGAGGAATATCTGAAGGTCAATAAGCCGCTGAATCCGTATGTGTTCATAAAGAAACTGTCTGAAGCCCTTAAAGAAGGGGATGTGATAGTTTGCGGAAACGGAGCCGCATGCGTGCAGACATTTCAGGCATTTGAAGTAAAAAAGGGGCAGCGGCTTTATACAAACTCCGGCTGCGCGGCAATGGGATACGGCTTCCCGGCAGCATTGGGAGCAGCTGTTTTTAGGGGAGAAAAAAGAACAATATGTATAGACGGTGACGGGAGCTTTATGATGAACCTGCAGGAGCTTCAGACCGTGGTCTATAACAGATCCGATATAAAGATATTTATAATAAACAATAACGGGTATCACTCCATAAGGCAGACCCAGACAAATCTGTTTGACCGTCCCCTTATCGGAGTAAGTGAGGGCAACGGGATCAGCTTCCCTTCCTTTGAAAAGCTTTCCCATGCTTTTGATATCCCATATATAAGGATCGATCAGGTCGACGGGATAGAAGAAAAGCTGGAAGAAGTATTAAAGACCAAAGGACCTGTCTTATGCGAAGCAGTGGTGGATGAAAAGCAGAATTTTGAACCCAAGCTTTCAAGCCGTGTGCTTCCTGACGGCAGGATGGAGTCCCCCGAGATAGATGATATGTTTCCGTTTTTACCGGAGGATGAATATAAGAAAATCCATGATGAGGCCTTAAGCATTCAATGAAAAAAATAGATATTTTATATCAGTTTAACGAAAAATATGCTCCGTATGCCGGCGCATCGATTACCTCACTGCTGAAAAACAACACCCATCTGGATGAGATACGCATATTTATACTGGGTGAGGAGCTTTCGGAGGAGTCGCAGTTTTCCTTAAGAAACCTTGCCGCCGAGTATGGCAGGGCATTAAGCTTTGTGAACACCGAAAAGCTCATATATATGATGAATAAAATGAATATGCCGACCTACAGGGGATCATATGCCGCAAATATGAGGCTGTATTTAAGCTATGTACTGGAAAGTGATGTAAAAAGGCTGCTTTATCTCGATGCGGATACGATAGTGGACGGACCGCTTAACAGCCTTATCGAGCTTGATATGTGTGAGCATCCGGTCGCTATGGTCTTAGACTCGCTTGTAAGGAAGCATAAGAAGAGGCTGGGCTTTTCCGGAGATGAATACTATTATAATTCAGGAGTCATGCTTTTTGACATGGAGGAGTGGCGAAGGCACAGATGCTCCGAAAGAATAGCAAATCATGTGAAAAACGTGCGCGCATGGTATCCGTCTCCCGATCAGGACCTGATAAACGTAGTGCTTAAGGGGGAGATACTAAAGCTGGGACCTCAGTATAATATGCAGCCTGTCTTGCTGGCATTTGATACTGTGGATTATTTCAGGGTTTTCGGGACAAGGGGTTATTATACCTATGAAGAGGTAAGGAATGCCTTAAAAGAACCGGTCATTTATCATTTTTTCAGGTTTGTCGGGGAATTTCCGTGGCATGAGGGCAATGTCCATCCCGATAACGACCTGTTTGATAAATATATAAAGCTATCACCGTGGAAAGGCTATGTGAAGAAACCTTCCGGGGCAGGGCTGGTACTGAGATTTGAAAAAATCCTTTATAAGCATCTGCCGAAGAAGATATTTATCGTACTTTTCAGAATAGCATATGAGGGCTTTATCAGGAAAGCAAATTCGGATTCCCTTAAGATGAGGGTAAACAGGATAATGTGATGAAAAAGATAAGTATACTTATTCCCTGTTACAATGAGGTGGAAAATGTCGGGCCTATAAGTGAGGCCGTGGTAAGCATTATGGAAAAGGAGCTTGCACGGTATGATTACGAGCTCGTATTTATAGACAACTGTTCGGATGACGGAACCCGTGAGAAGATAGAGGAGATCTGCGCCAATAATAAAAAAATCAAGGCGATATTCAATGTGACGAATTTCGGACAGTTCAATTCTCATTTTTACGGTATGTGTCAGACCACAGGTGACTGTACGATC
>JAGBOJ010000114.1 GCA_017633935.1 Lachnospiraceae bacterium
CGACAGCCGATTTTGACTATGCCGATAATATTGTTTTTACCGAAAATGCCGTTGAAAGGATAGAAGAGATAATAAAAAAAGGTACAACACTTGTGACAGACACGGAAATGGCTCTTTCGGGGATCAACAAAAAAGCTCTTAAACGATTCGGGTGCGGGATATTCTGCTTTATGTCAGATCCGGACGTTGCAAGGGAGGCCGAAAAAAACGGGACCACAAGGGCATATGCGGCAATGGGGTATGCCGCTTGTAAATATGACAGCGCTTCCTATATAATAGGAAATGCCCCGACAGCGCTCATAAGACTGTGTGAGCTCTTAAGTGAGGGATCAAGGCCGTCCTTTGTGATAGCCGTGCCTGTCGGATTTGTAAATGTAGCGGAAAGCAAAGAAATGATACTTGAGTCATGCAGCAGGTACGATGTTCCTCTGATCGTGAGTCTTAAAAACAAAGGCGGGAGTAATGTGGCGGCAGGGATCATGAATGCACTGTTGTATCAGACGGAGGAGTAAGATGTCTGAAAGGAAAAACCTTGGGCAGATAGATCTGCTGAACGGACCTATTATGAAAGCGCTGGTCCTGTTTGCAATCCCGATCTTTATCTCAATGCTTTTTCAGCAGCTTTATAATGCGGTAGATACTGCAATAGTTGGAAATGTTTTAGGCGAAGATTCCCTCGCGGCGATAGGCTCGGTGTCCTCGGTTTTTGACCTTATAATCCATATTTCAACGGGACTTACGGGCGGATTCGGGATAGTCATAGCGCGGGCCTACGGCTCAAAGGATGAAGACAGGATAAAAAGGGCGGTGGCAGGTTCGATAATGATAGGGACGGCTTCGATAATATTGATGACGGTTATTGCGCTTTTTGGACTTTCGGGTCTGCTTAAGCTTATAAACACGCCGGAGGAGATATTTGACCGCGCACTGTCATACATCAGGATCATTGCGGGATTTCTGATCATCACCTTTGCATATAATCTGTTTTCGGGAATGCTGCGTGCGATCGGCAATTCGGTGATGCCCCTGATCTTTCTTGTCATATCCTCCGTACTGAATGTGTTTTTGGATTACCTGTTCATTGCGGGATTTAACACGGGAGTGGGGGGAGCGGCTGTCGCTACGGTGATCTCGCAGGCGGTATCTGCTGTATTATGCCTTATATACCTCTTAAGGAAAATGAAGATACTGATACCTGAAAAAAGGCATTTTGTCCCGGATCAGGGGATGCTTAAGGAGCTTGCGGGACAGGGCTTTGCCATGGTACTTATGAGCTCGATCGTAAGCATCAGCTCCGTGATACTGCAATCCGGTATTAACGAACTCGGTACACAGATAATTGCCGGACATGTTTCGGCAAGAAAGCTGTTCAGTTTATCGGCGCTGCCTTTCGTAACGATGCCGCAGTCAGTCTCGGTATTTGTATCGCAGAACAGGGGTGCGGGACAGGGAAAGAGGATACTTCAGGCTATGAGGGACAGCTATATCTTCTTTGCGGTATCGGCTGTTGTGATGACGGGAATACTGTGGCTTTTTGCACCTGTATTTGTAAGACTTATATCAGGCTCAGATAATCCGGTCATAATATCAAACGGTTCGCGGTATCTTTATGTACTTGGACCTTTTCTTTTCATACTGGGGATAATAAATACGACAAGACTTTCGCTTCAGGGAATAGGGGATAAGCTTGTGCCGATAATTTCAAGCATAATAGAGCTTTTCGGAAAGGTGATGTTTGTGATCTTTCTGATACCGAGGTTTAAGTATAATGCCGTCATCTGGTGCGAGCCTTCAATATGGCTGTTTATGACGGCAGAGCTCTTATGGGCATGGAACAGAAATGCGTATGTGAGGGGAATACGCAGACAGGATGGGAATATTCAAAAATAGTGCAGTAAAAAATAAAAAGGAAAACGGAGAGTAAATATGGAGAAAAACAGACATTCATTCAGCAGCTCATTGGGATTTGTACTCGCGGCAGCGGGGAGCGCGGTAGGGCTCGGGAATATATGGAGATTTCCCTATCTTGCCGCAAAGGACGGCGGAGGACTGTTTCTTGTCATCTATCTGATACTGGCAGTGACCTTCGGCTTTACTCTGCTCACAACAGAGATAGCGATAGGAAGAAAGACCAGACAGAGTCCTCTGACGGCATACGGGGAGTTAAAAAAGGGCTGGGGAGGGCTGGGTATCATGGCCTGCATAGTCCCGATGATGATAATGCCTTATTACTGCGTGATCGGCGGATGGGTATTAAAATACGCGGTGGACTTTATGACCGGAGACTGGATTAAGACCGCAGCGGACGGGTATTTCACATCCTTTATCACATCTGATGCAGAACCCGTTATATACGGCGTGATATTCCTTGCAGTTACATGCGCCATCATTTACCGTGGGGTAAATAAGGGGATCGAGGCTTTTTCAAGGATACTAATGCCGGTATTGCTTTTTCTTATAATAGGCATCTGCGTCTTTTCGCTGACACTCACACATGAAGAAGGCGGCGTGGTACGCACAGGCATGCAGGGGCTTAAGCTTTTTGTGATACCCCGTCTTTCGGGAATGAGTGCGAGCGACTTTCTGGTGGTCCTTATGGATGCCATGGGACAGCTTTTTTACAGCTTAAGCATTGCAATGGGAATAATGGTCGCCTACGGCTCTTATGTGAAAGATGATGCAAACCTGATGAAATCGATAAATCAGATCGAGATCTTTGATACGGGTGTGGCAGTACTTGCGGGAGTTATGATCATCCCGGCGGTATTCGTATTTATGGGAGAAGAGGGAATGAGCGCCTCAGGCCCAGGGCTTATGTTCATCTCAATCCCCAAGGTCTTTCAGGCGATGGGACCTGCGGGGCATATAATAGGAATACTTTTCTTTGTGATGGTGCTTTTTGCGGCACTTACAAGCTCAATGTCGATCCTGGAGGCCATAGTATCAAGCTTTATGGATCAGTTCGGAGTTTCAAGGGAGAAAGCCACAGTCATTGAATTCTTTATAGCTCTTTTCTTTGAGCTTCTGGTGTGTCTGGGCTACAATAAGCTATACTTCGAGTTTCCGCTTCCAAACGGAGTGAAAGCGCAGGTCCTTGATATAATGGACTATGTGAGCAATAATATCCTTATGCCGATCGTATCGATCGCAACCTGCATACTTGTGGGATGGGTATTAAAGCCGGAGTTCATAGTGGATGAGGTAACAAAGAACGGCTCAAAATTCGGCAGAAAAAGGCTCTTTATCATAATGATTAAATACATAGCGCCCGTTATGCTGCTGATACTTTTCCTGCAATCCTTCGGAGTGTTTAACTTCCTGAAGTGATGATGTCTGTTAAATGAAAGCTGAGGTATATGATGTACATAGCAAATGAAAAAAGATATGAAAAAATGACCTATAACCGGTGCGGAAACAGCGGACTTAAGCTGCCCGCGGTTTCACTGGGACTGTGGCACAATTTCGGCGACACCGGAGTCTATGCCAATATGGAGGAAATGTGCTTTACGGCCTTTGACAACGGTATCACTCATTTTGATCTGGCAAATAATTACGGACCCAAGGCAGGAAGCGCGGAGAGCAATTTCGGAAAGCTGATGAAAGAGCATTTTATGCCCTACAGGGATGAGATGATAATCTCCACAAAGGCCGGATATGATATGTGGCCGGGACCTTACGGTGATCTTGGCAGCCGGAAATATCTGATAGCAAGTCTCGATCAGTCATTAAAACGCATGGGACTTGATTATGTGGATATCTTTTATCATCACAGAATGGACCCGGATACTCCTCTTGAAGAGACAATGGGGGCTTTAGAGCAGATCGTAAGAAGCGGCAAGGCGCTTTATGTGGGGCTTTCAAACTATGACGGAGCCACACTTAAAAAGGCATCCGCTATTTTGGAGGAGCTGAAGGTTCCTTTTATCATCAATCAGAACCGCTACAACATACTTGACAGGACTATTGAAAAAAACGGTCTGAAGTCGGCAGCATCAGAGCTTAAAAAGGGGATCATATGCTTTTCACCGCTTGCACAGGGAATGCTTACGGACAGGTACTTTAACGGCATCCCCGAAGACAGCCGTATCCGCACAGACGGAAGATTCTTAAATGAAGACAGACTTTCGGAAACGAATATGGAGAATATCAGAAAATTAAATGATATAGCCGTAAATCGCGGACAGACACTTGCGGAAATGGCACTTGCGTGGATCTTACACGACGGGATCATAACCTCGGTGCTTATCGGAGCCTCAAGGACTTCGCAGATCCTTGATAATATCAAAGCCGCCGAAAATATCAGGTTCTCACAGGATGAGCTTGATGAGATAGACAGACTTTCATTAAACGGCATCATCGCGCGATAAGTATCGCGGTGCTCCTTGGACTTAAGGTGACAGTGTGCTGATCTGAGGATCTTTTTTCATTACCAGGCTCGGAATGAAAACCGTTTGAATCAAAAGCCGTGTACCAGCTCATTTTTTCGGGTATAACGGGGAGCTCAAATCCGTGCTCTTCCCAGTGGGCGTTTACGGCGATATAGATAAAGCAATCATTGTTTGTGTTATATTTTACGTGATCTTCGGCGTACATATAGGCAAAGCACAGATTCGGCGCACTCTCATCAAGTTCCCAGGGCTTTATACCGTGAAATGAAAGCTCGGGATAGCCTGTGGCATTGGGCTGAAAATTAAACTTGCTTCCCTTTAATACCGGATGGGCTTTTCTGAATGCTATGAGATTTTTGACATGATCGAAAAGCTCACTGTTTTTATCCTTATAAGTCCAGTCAAGCCATGATATCTCGTTATCCTGACAATAGGCATTATTATTTCCCCACTGGGTATTGGCAAATTCGTCTCCTGAAAGAAGCATGGGAATTCCTCTGCTTGTAAGAAGGATGGTGAGCATATTTTTCATCTGTCTGAATCTTAAGGCGATCACACCCTGATCTTCGGTTTCTCCTTCAACGCCGCAGTTCCAACTGTCGTTATTGTTATTGCCGTCTCTGTTATCCTCGCCGTTTGCCTCATTGTGCTTTTCGTTATAGGATACAAGGTCATAAAGGGTAAAGCCGTCATGACAGGTTACAAAGTTGATCGAGGCGGCCGCGCTTCTTCCGCAATACATATCATCAGAGCCGCGTATCCTTCTGTAAAGCTCAGGGGCACATTCGGCACCGCCTTTTATGAATCTGCGCAGGCAGTCACGGTATTTTCCGTTCCATTCGGACCATCTTCCCCATGAGGGAAAGGTCCCTACCTGATACAATCCGCCGGCATCCCACGCTTCCGCGATCAGTATGCTTTTTCCGAGCACCGCGTCATGGGCTATGCTGTCTAAAAGAGGGGGCTCTATCATCGGAGAGCCGTCCTCATCCCTTGAAAGGATGGAGGCAAGGTCGAACCGGAAACCGTCCACATGATAGGAGGTCACCCAGTATCTTAAGGCATCCAGCACCACATTTCTTACCACTGGATTGTTGCAGTTCATAGTGTTTCCACAGCCGCTGAAATTGTAATAATATCCTTCGGGAGTAAGGAGGTAGTATGTGCGGTTGTCAATGCCCTTGTAGGAGATATAGGGCCCGTTTTCGTTGCCCTCGGCAGTGTGGTTAAATACCACATCCAATACAACCTCTATATCGTTTTCGTGAAGTGATTTTATAAGATACTGAAGCTCGTCACTTTCCATTCCGAAGGGGCTTGCGGCAGCATATCCTGCTTTCGGTGCAAAAAAGCCGACAGTTGAATATCCCCAGTAGTTATACAGCATTTTTCCGTTCACTTCTCTGGAATTTTCAAACTCGTCAAACTCAAATATCGGCATCAGTTCAACGCAGTTTACGCCAAGCTCCTTAAGATGTTCGATCTTTTCCAATATACCGGAAAAGGTTCCTTTATGCTTTACCCCGCTGCTCTTATGTCTGGTAAAGGATCTTACGTGCATCTCGTATATTATGAGATCGCATTGCCTGTGTTCAAGAGGCTTATCTCCCTGCCAGACGTAGTCATCCCTGATTATCTGTCCCCTGTGCTGAAAGACATCGTTACAGTCAGGCTTTTTCCCCCATACGCTTCTCCCCGATATTGATTTGGCATAGGGATCGAGCAATATCCTGTTTTTGTCAAAGAGAAGCCCTTTTTCGGGATTGTTAGGACCGTCAAAGCGGTAACCGTATTCTGTGGTTTCGGAGTTTATGCCGTATACCATTATGGTATATACATTTCCGATTCTGAATTCATCCGGTATCGGGATCTCCACCCACGGCTTTTTCTGCCCGTGATGAAAAAGCACAAGGGTACATCCTGTCGCTTCCTTTGAATATATGCTGAAATTCACCCCGTGATCGGGCTCTAAGGTCGCACCGAAGGGAAATACCCTCCCTATATGATAGGTCAGGCCTTTTATACTGTTCATCGGAAATGTATCTAATAATTTCATGGCAGGGACCCGAATATATCCTTTATATCCTTTCAAAAAAGGTGCTTGACAAAATTACCCTATTATTGTAATATACTTTTTGCGCGTTGAAAAGATGCGAATGCGATAGTAGCTTAGCTGGTAAAGCGCCACCTTGCCAAGGTGGAGACCGCGGGTTCGAATCCCGTCTGTCGCTTTTTTTTATGTCCAAAAACATCGTGGGATTCGAACCCGCTCCGCGGCTTCGGTCTCCGTTTCACTGCGGTCGGCGCTAAGCGGACAGGCACTGCCTGTCCAGCGCCCCGTCTGTCGCTTGCTGGATTTGGTACTGCAAACCTGCATGAACAGTGGGTTTGCAGTTTTTCTTTTCTCTGAAAAAGTTGATTACCAAACGACTGTTTTGATTACCAACTGATTACCGGCTTATTACTGTCCGTTTTCACGGTTGACTGACTCCTTCTTGTTGATGATATCAGCAGCATTTTTCAGGTCAAGGCCGGCATAATAGTTGTTTTCTGCCACCTGCGGAGTATTCCCGTAGAGCTTCGATGCCATTAAGAGATTCCCACCGGAATTAACAAAATCCGTTATCCCGTTCCTTCTGAAGGAATGAGGTCCGCGCATCTTTTCCCTTGAAATAGGAATTGACAATTTTTTACAGATACGACGGTACAGGTTATATACCGCATTATTTGTAATTATTCCGTTCTCATTATCTGCCGGGAACAGGTATCTGCTTTTAAGACCGTATTTTTCGTGAACAGTCTTTAATTTTACAAGAAATTCCCTGATCTCGTCAGTGACCGGAAATCTCCTGTCTTTATGGGTTTTGGTATAATCAGCTATTACAAAAGTTTCTTTAGGAGTATCCTCGCTCTTTTTTGCTGTCAGCTGTTCTTTTGAAATATGGATATAGGGTACCTCTGCGTCCAGGTGGAAATCGTTCCATTCTAATACCGGTATCTCTCCTCTGCGACCGCACATTAGCATCTGAAGCTCCAAAGCATATGCAGGGATATAATCAGGACGAAGACTTTGCCTAAGGGCAATTTCGTCACGGATCAACCGTATTTCCTCATCGGTATGGATCCTTTCGGATATCGAAACGGTATCCTGCAGGGCATCTTTATACTTCGCGAAATCAACCCTTGCAAACGGATTATCCATGATCATTTCCTCGCAGAAGGCATATTTGAATGTCATGCCGATGATCAGGCGTATACCCTGCATTGCTTTCGGTCTGATATCTTCTTCTCTGAGTATTTCGTCAAAGAGCCTTTCAATGTCCTTTTTTCTAATCTCGTCAATATAAAGGTTCTCGAACTTCCTGCCGGCGATATAGCGGTTATAATCATTGCGATACCTTGACAGCGTATTCTGCCGTGATACTCTTCTGTCCTTTCTCCTGGTATACCTGAGTTTGCTTTGCAGCATAAGCTCAAAGACCTCTGAAAAATGTTTCCTTATTGAAGGATTCAGATCTCCGAACTCACTCTGATATACCTTTTCTTTTAATTCCTCAAGGGTCTTTGCCTTGATCTGCCTCCTTCCCGTCTTTTTGCTATCATCCTTGATGTTCAGATGATAGTAACCATCACTGCTCGGTGCGCTCGGAAACGTGAAAGATCTTATCAGTTCTTCTTTTAACACTTTATCCAATAACTCCCGCGCTTCTTCCGAAGTAAGTTTAACACGGGAAAAATCTGCACGCAATTTCGGATCTATGTTCATATGGATAATATTTAATGAGATGCCAGCCTGTCTGACACTTCGACGATAGACCTTTCTTCGTACCGTCGTAGTAATATGTCAGAAAAAGTAGATATTTTTAGAAAAAACAAAATAATATCACAAATATCAAAAAAACAACTATTTTTATCCTGAATTCCCGACATTTTATATCTATGTCGGCGCAACCACACCCATCATCTCGTAGAGACCACGTTGCTTTTCGGTCATCTCTGAAAGATGATGTGATTTACCCGGCTGCTGGTAGTACTCGATTATATCAAGTTCATCCAGCAAGGACTGCATTGTATAGTTTCTGAACAATCCTTTGTCGTCCATCTGCTTCTTTATATAGGACAGCAGTTCAAGCGCGACAAACTGGACAAACAGTTTCCCTTCGAAGTTATCTTCGGAGGCAACGGTCATACGGCGCATATTGAGTCGTTCTTTCAAGTTGCTGAAAGACTTCTCAATCAGATCCTTTGCCCGATATATCTTGAGCGCTAATACAGGATCCTTGATGCCGTTTGACATGAGAGCGAAATAGCCGTAGTTTTTCTCTACATTGCGTATGGCTTCTTCCTTGAAACTGTATGTAATACCTCTGACAGGCGTTTCGCTGATGATAAAGTACTTTTGATATAGCTTTTCATCTTCCGGATCCGGTGTACCATTGATGAGATTGTTCTCTAGCCGGTCAAGAACGTGATTAAACCTGGCTTTATCATCAGTAGCCTTTTGGTCATTATAGTAAATGTGAAGATATATACGACGTTTTTCGTTTATAACATCACCGCTACGAGGCTTTTCCTCTGTGTAGTTCCATTCCTCCGTTAATGACTGCACATATAACTTCAACTCTGAGTTGTAGTTAAAGCGGGTACAGAACTCGTCACGCACCTTGTCAAGTCGGCTTTTTACTATATTCAAGGACATCTTTGCTCCTATAAGGAATTTGTGATGATGCTTCATCATGTCATTGATGTTCTTTTCGCTGTAGAAACCACGGTCCATCACGAACTGCAATTTCTCGAGCTGGAGAAAATCGATATCCTTTAGCAGGTTTTCAATGGTCTTGACATCAGTGATGTTGCCGGGCAGTTTCCTGTAATAAACAGGAAGCATGGATTCCTCTCCATAGAGTAATGCGAGATTTATCTGTGGAAGTGAATCGCCCTCTTTGTTCTTTCCGTACTTGACCTGCTTGATCATAGTCGAGTACGAGGAGATAGAAGTAGTATCAAATGCAAGGTATTCCTTACAGCTGTGGCGCTTGGCTTGCCGTCTGAAGTAATCCATCTTGGAATCTTCAGATATCAGCCCAAATAGTTCGCTACTTCGCTGCGAGGATATATCTTCGCCATACGGATGTATGTGGGTGCATCCCCATTTACGGAACCGATACAGGGGAAG
>JAGBOJ010000115.1 GCA_017633935.1 Lachnospiraceae bacterium
CCATCCTGATAGTGCTCGGCAAGATCGATCATCATCCTCAATGAATAGCGTCCGCGCGTAGAAATCTTCAATCCGAATCCCTCCTTTTTTATGCGTCTCTCCAATACCCTATAATACTACAAGTTTAGTAGGTTTTCAAGCGAAATGAAATAATGCTAAAATCGTGTTATAATAATCTTTCCGGTGTATGTTATGCTGCCGGAAGCTGAAATTTGATCTTTTTGAGGTGATAAGTCATATGAAGGTCGGGGAATTGATATCAAATAAAAATCTGAAATATTATCCGGTATCGGAATTAAAGGACTGCCGGATACACGGCAGAAATAAGGTCACAGGTGACATACTGCCTCTTTTCTGGAATCACAGCGGAATAGAGATAGAGTGTACGGGAAGTGAGCTTTGGGTGGAGCTTGAAGCCGATTTTTCCGTATTTGAGCCGTGGGCGGCACTTGAGATAAACGGAGCGTTTATGATGAGGCAGATGCTTATGCCGGGAAGATATCCCTTATGTCTTTTCAGAGGCATGTCATACGGGGATGAAAAGAGGGCTTTCTTTTACAGGGAGCTTCAGGCTATGGGAGAGGATAATGACTGCCATGTGCTTATAAGGGGAATATATACGGACGGAGAGATAAGAAAGCTGCCTTCAAAAAGCTGCAGGATAGAATTTATAGGAGACAGTATATCATCGGGAGAGGGCACCTACGGGGCACATTACGATATGGACTGGATACCGATGTATATGAGCTCGAGCAGGCATTATGCAAACATCATCGAAAAGGAGCTGAATGCAGAGGTCAGGATAATCTCGCAGGGAGGCTGGGGAGTGTACTGCGGATGGGACGGAGACACTTCGCATAATATACCGTCAGTCTACGATAAGGTCTGCGGACTTGCATATGGGGATTTTAATGAAGGTCTGGGAGCCTCTGAGATATATGAGCCGGAGGAATGGATGCCGGATGCGGTCATCATAAATCTCGGGACCAACGATATGAATGCGTTTGATATGCCGCCGTTTTACGATGTCAGGACAGGAACATACAATGTGATGAAAAAAGGGCCCGACGGAAAGCCGGATAAGGAGCATGCCGCGATAATACGGAACGCTGCAAAGGGCTTTATGGCACAGATTAGGAGGCTTTATCCGTCCTCTCATATACTCTGGGTCTACGGTATGATGGGGCAGAGGTTATCAGGATGTCTTGAGGCGGCGGTTAAGGAATATAAAGATGAGAGCGGGGATGATAATACGGCGTTTTTGCTTCTTCCGGACACGGAAGGCGACGGCTTCGGGTCAAGAGAGCATCCCGGCTTTTTAAGTCACGAAAAGGCAGCGGCCGTGATGATAGGATATTTAAGAAATAATGGGATTGTAAAGGTCTGACCCGGTATGAGATCCAAGAGAAATAAGACAATAGAGGTTTCCGAAAAGGAGGGAAGGCGGTACATAAAGGAATGCCTGAAGCTTAAAAAGCCGGCCTCAGAGGATGAGATAAGGGATAAGATCATCTTCGGGGATACATTAAAGATATTGCCGCTGCTTCCGAAAGACTCCGTAAAGCTTATGATAGCAGATCCTCCTTATAATATTGATAAGGATTTTAACGGAAACAGGTTTAAGCAGATCCCGGACGAAATGTATGCCGATTATACGAGACAGTGGATAGAGGCTGCCATTCCGCTGCTTAAGGGTGATGCAAGTATTTATGTATGCTGCGACTGGACTTCAAGCTCTGTGATAGAGTCTGTGCTCAAACAGTACTTTACGGTAAGAAACCGTATCACATGGCAGAGGGAGAAGGGGAGAGGCTCAAAATCCAACTGGAAAAATTCCATGGAGGATATCTGGTTTGCGACTGTCTCGGGTAAGTACACCTTTAATGTGGAGGATGTGCTTTTGCGCAGAAGGGTGATAGCGCCCTACAGGGAGGATGGCAAGGCAAAAGACTGGGAGGAAAAGGACGGAGAAAGGTTCAGGAATACATATCCTTCCAATTTCTGGGATGATATCTCCGTGCCGTACTGGTCCATGGCCGAAAATACCGGGCATCCCACCCAGAAGAGTGAAAAGCTCATGGCAAAGCTGATACTTGCAAGCTCCGATAAGGGTGATCTTATCCTTGATCCGTTTTCGGGCTCCGGGACCACGGCGGTTACCGCCAAAAAACTCGGACGTCATTACTGCGGTATAGAACAGAACAGACAGTACTGCATATGGGCAAAAAAACGCCTTGAAATGGCAGATGAGGACAGCCGGATACAGGGCTATACGGACGGAGTTTTCTGGGAAAGAAATACAAGAGCACAGCAGGAAAAATACGTAAATAAGAAAAAATGATGGATTTAAGGCTTTTTTCTATTGAAATTTTTTTGTATATAATATAAAATCGTTGTCGTAAATCAATCGTTTTTTTTTAGGGACGCATTTTTTTGATGCGAAATTAAAATTAAGGGAGAATTGAAAATGAAGTATGAAGAGGTTGTAAAAAAAGTAAAGGCTAACTTGAAGAAGGCTGATGCAGGAAAGCTTGGTGAGCACATTGCGGTTCAGTTTGATGTGACGGGCGAAGGAGAGGGTGCTTTTTATATTGAGGTCAAGGATGGCAACATAGAAGTAGAGCCTTATGAGTATTATGAAAACGATATCAAGGTGACGGCTTCTGCGGATGATATAATCGCAGTCACAGCCGGTAAGATAAAATATACGGATATGCTTTCTGACGGAAGGGCGTCAGGAGACGGACTTAAGGCATCAAAGCTTGATGAGATGGAATTCAGTACAGCTTCCGCTGCAAAGAAGGCTCCCGCAAAGAAGCCGGCTGCAAAAAAGACCGGGACGGCAGCAAAGAAGCCTGCAGCTAAAAGCACAGCCGCAAAGAAGGCTCCCGCAAAGAAGCCCGCTGCAAAAAAGGCGGCAGCAAAGAAATAAATATTACGCATATAAATATTGCCGTACTCCTTATCGGGAGCACGGCAATATTTTTTTAACAGATTTGATCTGTCCTTATTTCCACGCAGAGGACGGATGAAAAAAATTTGTTGACAGAAGCTGTCATCAATGGTAATATATTTCTTGCGTTGTGAAAAACGATGTGTTATATATCGTCAATGCGGTAAGCGGAAGTGTCGGAACTGGCAGACGAGCAAGACTAAGGATCTTGTAACAGCAATGTTGTGTGGGTTCAAGTCCCATCTTCCGCACTGATTTTTAAGGCTTTTCATCAGGTTTGATGGAGAGCCTTTTTAATCAGATGACAGATTTTATCTTAAAAGGGAAAACTCAATAAGGAGATAATGAAAATGTTAAAAAGGACTTTTACCGTGATAATTGCGATGTCAATATGTGCCTTACTTCTTGCAGGATGCGGAAGCAGTGATGCAAAGGAGGAAAAAGCAGAGGAAACTGCGGCAGAAAATACCGATGCTTCAGAAAGCCGCCGGGATGATGCACCGGCGGATGACAATACAGTAGAAGGCAGTGATACCGCAGAATTATCGGCTGAAGCAGACGGGTATCCGGGTATACCGTATGCACATATAAAAATAAAGGATTACGGTACCGTAAAGGTAAGACTCGAACCGGGAGAGGCTCCGTTAACCGTAAAGAATTTCATAGAGCTTGCCGAAAGCGGTTTTTATGACGGGCTTACGTTCCACAGGATAATGG
>JAGBOJ010000116.1 GCA_017633935.1 Lachnospiraceae bacterium
CCATGGTATGTCTGATGCTGCAACGGTAAGCTTGCTTATGTCTTTGGGATTGATCTTGAATGTCCTTCTGTAAATATCCGTACCGGTATACTTACCCTTCCCTTTTATTATATAATAGGGGGATTTTCTGATTGAACCATAAGTATAAACCTTATTGTTATTCTTATATATGACGGTATAATTCACACCCTCAATAAGCTCTGTGTCATTATTGTATATCACCTTTATCTGCGGTTTACATCCGCCCTTTGTATAGTACACAGTTTCAGGCTGAAGAGTCGATACCTTTCCCTTGATGTCCACCTTCTTCTGTGTCACCTTAAATTTTATGAGTTTTGTACCGCAGGTCTTTTTTTCGGAAACCCCCGACATTATGACCGTAGCCTGTCCCTTATCGTTTACTACCGGCTCCGACATTGAATACCGGCTTTTAGCCACAGTATTTTTACCCTCCTTAACCGTATAGACCGGATTGAGGTCCGAATAGTCATCCGTATATGTATTATTTGTAACCTTGACAGAATACCTGCTTACATCCGTATAGCCCTTTTTAACACTGAGGGTAAATTCCGCCTCTTTATCATAATAACCGTTGCTTCCGGGCACGACCCTTACCGTGTAATCTCCCGCATCAACCACCTCGTTTACGGCATTTCCTCCCGATACCGACACCGTATACGTAAAGTCGCTCTTATCCCTAAGAAGCATGCCGCTTTTCTTATTCACCAGCACAGGGGTGAATTTTATCTTTTTACCCGTATAGGCTGCGACCATATCATCGTATGCCGTATCATCCGCAAGCGAAGCCTTTACTATATTAAAGGTCTTTATCAGCTTTCCCTTGTAATTACCCTTAAAGCTGACCGTCACTGAAGGTGCCTTTTTTTCATCATCCTTTCCCGCCACTGCCTTATTGTTCTTAAAAGCAAGGGTATAATCCTTACCCTCTTCAAGCATGATATCACCGTCATAAACTCTTATCGCCGGCTTTAATGCCTCTCCCGTATAAACGGCATCTGCTATATTGCCTATCCAGAGCTTGTCCTCACTTCTGTCTTCACATATCTCATCGGCGCTCACTACCTGCGAGCTTCTTACAGTCACGCTGCAGACTGCCGATAAAGCCTTTGAATCCTTTGCCCTGACCCTGATATTTGCCTCTCCGGGTGCTACGGCTGTTACTGTTCCGTTATCCACCACAGCCACCGATGTATCAGACGAAGTCCATGTCACCTCTGATGAAAGCTCTCCGGGTCTTACCGAGACTATCAGGGAACTCTTATCCCCCTTATCCATGATAAGGCTGCTCTCATTGAGTGCTATATATGTAATGACATTATCCGTTACCGTGATCGTTGTCTTTCCGGTTATCCCCCCGCTCTTTGCAATGATCAAAGCCTCACCCGGTGCTGCCGCCGTAACTCTTCCTTCGGCATCCACCGTTGCTATCGCGGTGTCAGAGCTGCTCCATGTCACATCCTTCAGATCCGCATCGGAAGGCACGGGCGTTGCCGTGACTGTCGTTGTCTGCCCCACCTTGATCTGCGCTCTTGCAGCCTCTACCTTTATACCGACAAGCTCTCCTTCGGGATAATCCGGATTTCCGGAATTGGATGTGTTTTTGGTAAAAGCCTTTATCCTGATATTTCCCGATGTACCGGTGCTTGTAAAGCTCCCGGAATCGGATGTCCTGTAATAGCTCTGCCCTGACTTTGACGACACGGTCTTATTAAGCCAGCCGCAGGAGCTGTAGCTGTCTTCCTTTGCAAGGTAAACACTCTGTCCGTCCTTTACAAGCTTTACCACAACACTGAATTTACTTCCGTACTTAAGCTCCACGGGGTTATCGAGCTTTACCGTATAGTATCCGTTTGTCTGGGTATTACCGCTTGCAAGGCCGCAAAGGGTTCCGCTTTCGGGATCCTTCTCATCGGTAAGATCCCTGTATACCTTTATTTCATAGTCGGCATTTGTAGTGTTGTAGGTTTCAAAGCTCACTGCCTCCAGACTCTCATTTTTCCCGTCATTGGCTTTTATTTCAAATATATTTGCCCCGTAAATCTGTCCGTATCCGCCCTGTCCGTTGTCCGAGTAGATGGTATCTCCGTCATACTGGTAATTGTTATCGTAATTGGAGGCAGGCTCGGCATCCAAAGCATAGGATGTTTCATAAAGCGACTTATCGTAATATGACATCCAGAAATATCCGTAATGACTGTACTCGCTGTTTGTCGACCAACTGTTCCTAATAAGCCATGCTCCGTCACCGGAAGGGGAAGAGTTGAATTTTGATGCGCTGAAATCATCATCCCAGCCCACGATGGATATGGCATGATTTGTATTATATGCACTGCTGCAGTAATAGGAATTGTATGTGCTGTTGTAATAACCATCAGAATCGTAGTAGGCTCCCCCCACAGCCCCGTGCTCATAGATATATTTCTTCATCGTATCTATCTCGGCTGTAGGTATCGAATATATTCCCTGTACATGATACTTATCGATCCCGTACTGATCCCCGGCAGCAAGCTTTGTGGAAGAGGTTGCCTTACCCTCATCCGTAACATCATTCTGGTTTACGGACCCCGTCCAGTTTGCAAGGGGCTGTACAGACTGGACGTAATTCCCGCCGTTTTCCAGATAATCGCTTCCGTTAAAGGTTGTCGTATCTCCCTCGGTCCCTTCTAAGGGGTCAGTTACTCCCTTATTGTACCAGCTTGAAAAATACGCGACATGGAGTTCCGATGTATCAACGGATTTATCGGCATAACCGCTCCTTATAAGATCGCCTTCGACCATGGCCTGTGTACCGTAGGTCCAGCATGTCCCGTGAGTCTGTGACCTTGTCGCCATCAGGTCATTTACAGGTGCATACTTTGAAGGATAAACCACCCCCGCAGCCTCTTCTCCCTGATCTCCCTTATACAGAGGATCTGTCATAACCCTGCCCGGGTCCGGCGTATCTATCTGGATATATCCCATAGGGTGCTCTGAAATATCATTTTCGGATATCACATCCGATGAAACGGTTTCATTAAAGGACACCGTCTCATTTACGGAGGCACTGACATTCTCTTCGTCTGCTGTGCTATGATCACTTATCTCCTCCGGTTCAGGCTCTGCTGATGAATTGCCGGAGGTACTGTTTTTACTTAAAGCATCATCCGGTACACTGTTTTTGCTTACAGTATTATCTAAGGGAGCATCATTGCCGGATACAGGGGACTTTCCGTATAAGACACCGTCTGCGGAAATACCGGAGGCCTGTCCCTGTATTTCAGACCTTATTGCACTGTCGGCGCTTACAATACCTGCAGCCGGTACCGTCACCGGTAATCCCTGCATTAAGACTGCCGCTGCAGAAAATAAGACAAGGTGTTTTTTTAAGATCGTTTTTAACCTTTTCACTTTCTTTTCCTCCCTATCCGTTCCTTATGATATCCCTTATAGTCTGCATCGAAATGTCACATGAAGCCAGTTCGTCCGCACAGCGCTTTAATTCCGCCACCAGCATTTTCTGATCTGATATCTCCTGCTTGTATTTCATTTCATGCTCAAGGCTTGCCCAGCTGTCCATCGCTATGGTGCGCAGCTGTACCTCCGCGAAATAATGCCCCGGGATCTTTCCGGTCACATCCTCAAAGGGTTCCGTGATCTCAAGTATCATATGATAGCTCCTGTAGCCGTTCGGCTTGGAATTTTTCACATAATCCTTTTCCTCCACCACGGAACAGTTTGAAATACTCTTTATATGTCTGATATTTGCATAGATATCATCCACAAACCCCGTGACGATCCTTATTCCTATGGCATCATGAAGGGTAAAGAGTGCGGAATACGGGTTTTTTTCTATCCCCCGTCTTTCGCATTTCTCCGCCATACTCTCTTCGGATTTTATCCTGTATATCAGATGCTCATAGATCGTATGTCCGTGATCCCTCTTTGCCTCTTCGTTATATTCTTTTATCTTTCCGGCTATATCCTCCATGACCCTCGGAAGATAGGCGGCATATTTTCCGTATATGCTCTCTTCCGTCACAGCATATCCTCCGGATCAAAATCCTCACTTATGGCCATGGCAGCATTTTTAAACCGCGGATCTCTGCTTACATCCTCTCCGAACCAGTCCGGAGCCTTAAAGGTGTCAGCCTCGTCTAATGAATCAAATTCCACTTCAACTATCATAAGAGGCTCAAAGGGCTCCCCGAATATATCAAGCTCTGCCTTAAGTCCCCCTGAAAGAGGTATCACATATCTCTTTTTCCTGATCGTTCTTCCGTCAGCCTTTTTAAGCATATGCTCAAAGGCTGCTTTATCTATCGGAAGATTGTATTCCGTATGGGCTATACCCTCGCCTTTTCCCTTGTAGGTAAGAAAATATTCATCATTTTCCCTTCTTATCCGCACCGTCGGGGACACGTTAAGGTAAGCCTGCTCCATATCTATGCACTTAAAATCAGAAAGTCCTTCCGGCAGGGTCTTAACCCGCCACTTTCTCTCTATCTCCATGTTTTCCATGACTGTATGCTGCCCCGTCACCTTAAGGAGATCACCCTTCTTTCATCAAAGGTTCTGCTTCTTAAGGCTTCCTTTACCTTCCTTAAATATTCAATCCCCGGATTTACCACAAATACATAATCCGGCCTTTTTTCCACCATTTCATCAATGCCCGTTACTATTGAATTCTTTTCGTCTCCCTTAAAATCAGCCCAGCAGACTATGTCAAGATCCTCTTCCCTTATACAGTTAAAAAACACGACCGCCGCCGGATTTCTCGTTCCGAATATGGCCACCCTCGGTCTGTGCTTCTTATCCCTGCTGTAAGGCAGCTTGAAATAATCCCTTTCCTTTTCAATGACATCATCCTTCACATTCAGCAGATACTCCATCGGAGTCATGTCACGGATCGCATCTCGCACCACCACGGCACGTCTTGTGGCAAAATCCCTGTCCGGTATCTCATACACCCCGAGTCTTTCCAGAAATCCGTCATGCAGCGCATTGTAAAGCTTTAAGAAGCTCTGCTCATCCGTCATCCGCTTCAGGTAATATTCAACCTCCTCCATAACCTTATTTGCAAAGGCTATCTTGTAGGTCTCGTAAAGCCCTCTCTTCTTTAATTCCTCCCTGATATTAAGGTATGCCTGATAACCCGTTTCGGGCCATTCGTTTATCCTTGTCCTGTGATTTGAGGCGGCATACCGTCTGTTATGCACAAGTCTTCTGTAGCATATGGATACGGTCTGGGCGCAGGACAGCGCAAGATAGGCAAATTCCAGATCCGGTGCCCCGTTAAGGTCTCTTAACCGTATATTGTACAGATTGACCATCCGGCGGGATACGAGCATATTCCACGTACAGCCGGAGGTTATATCATACAGATCCTTATTCCATTTATGCGGTGTGATATTGTGTCTGCCCGCAAGCACATCCCTGTTTAAATAAAAATCCACGTATCTGTCGGAATCGGAGCCTTCATCATAGAGCCACGCATCGTAAAGTACTATATCCGCCCCGGCTGAATCGGCTTTTTTCATAGCCGTTTCGACAAGATCCGGTTCAAAAATATCATAGTCGTTTAAGAGCATCAGATAATCGCCGTTTGCGTGATCTATCCCCATATTAAAGGCCTTTGACGCATTATGCGATTCATATTCCTGATGCAGCACCCTTATGCGTTCATCCTTTACGGAATATCTGGCCAGTATTGCCTTTGATGCATCCGTGGAGCCGTCCTCCACAAATATCATCTCCATATTCTCATAGGTCTGCTCCATAAGAGAGTCCAGAGTCCTCTTCAGATACCTTTCCGCGTTATAGATTGCGATTATCACCGAAACTCTCGGCTTTTTCCTTATCATGTTTCTCTCCTGTAACAATATCTTTCACAATCCACATATCCGGCAGACTGTATTAAACACGCTTTGCCCGGGATGTTCGTCACCGGTTTGTTTTTTTGATCACGGCTGAGGTATCATCTGCGATACATCCGGCACGGTGGTCGTACCTGCTCCCGCACCTGCTGCCGCTGCCGCCAGAGCATCAGCCAAAGCCTGCTGTGCCGCTGCCTGCGCATCCGTGACCGGATTGGCATTCGGATCAACGGCTCCCGACAGCACCCCTGCCGCCTGTTCCATGGGCGTAGGGTCTGTCCTCACATTTCCGAATGCATCAAGCGAATGAGGACACCACCCGCCGATGAGCGGAGTGCCTATGGTCCTTAACGGACAGGTCTCCGATGCCGCCTGTCCCGTAAGCGCGCACACAAAATAGTCACCGGTAAGATGCCCTTTGCACGGCGTATCCGGAACATTATCGACTGCGAAAAATTCCGTATAAGCGGTTCCCGAAGCCTTGCAGAAATCCGCCGCAAGCATACCCGACTGATTGCAGGCCGTGGCTGTTGTCACACTCTCGGGCTGCACAAAATCCTTGTATGCCAGACCTTCATGTATCCTCGACATTACCCCTTTCCAGACTGTCTTTGCCAGAGCTTTCTGGGCGCTGTCGTTCATTTCCTCGTTATTATCATACCCCGCCCATGTGGTGCAGGTATAATAGGGTGAATATCCGGCAAACCATACATCCTTATTATCCGATGTGGTACCGGTCTTTCCGGCAAGTGCCTGCCCCTCAAATTTTACGGCTCCGCCCGTACCCTTCGAGATAACATCCTGCATAGCCGAGGTCAGAAGGAAAGCAGTCGAATCCTTAAGCACCTGCCTTCTTTCCGGCTGGGTATTATCGATCAGCACATTTCCGTCATGATCCAGTATCTTTGTATAAAAAGCAGGCTCGATGTATACCCCGCTGTTTGCAATGCAGGCATAAGCCGCGTTAAGCTCATAATTTTTAACTCCGTGAGTGATGCCTCCCAAGGCAAGTGCCTGTGTTATATCCGTGGCAATGCTGCCGTCGGAGAGCACCTCGTTATCCACCAGCGTTGTAAAGCCCATCTTGATCAGATATTCATATCCCAGCTGGGGGGTGATATCCGTAAGGGTTCTTACGGTGATGATATTAAGGGACTGCTCTATTCCGTATCTCATGGTACATATACCCTTGTATCCGCTGTACCAGTTGGATACCGGCCGGCCGTTCACGTAATTAAACGGCTCATCCATTGATACCGAAGCCAGTGTCTTCTGATTTGTATCAAAGGCCGGAGCATAGGTTGAAACGACCTTAAATGTCGATCCCGGCTGCCTCATCGTATCCGTCGAACGGTTTAAGGTAAGGCTTGCCTTCTTTGCCCCTCTTCCGCCTACCATTCCTTTTATGTATCCGGTATACTGATCCGTGACCGTAAGCGAGATCTGCGGCTGTGCGGTGATAGATGTGGAATCGTTTACGACCGTATATCCCTGACTTTCCACATATTCCCTGTAGACCTGAGTATCGGCTCTTGCCTCCTCTTCGGAAGGATACAGCCTGTCGTAGCCGTTCCTGCCCTGATCCTTAAAATAAAGCTCCATCATCTGGGGCGAGAAATTCTGCACATTTCCGTCCGGATCGGTAGCCGTGATCTGATAATCGAGAAGATATTCCACCTTGTCGGGGTATGTCTCGGGATCAGAGCATACCTCATCGCAGATCCTCTGAATATCCGGGTCCTGTGTGGTAAATATTGAAAGGCCTCCCGAATAGAGCATGTTATAAGCCTGATTTTCGGTATACCCGAGCTTGTTTTGCATATCCTTCATGATCTGCTTTATCATGGCATCCACAAAGTATGTGTTTACGGTATTCTGCTCGGTCTGCATATTTACGGTCTGTATCCTTGAATATACATCATCCGCCAGTGCCTCATCATATGCCGCCTGTGTGATAAAGCCCTGTGAGAGCATATCCCTTAAAACCTTGCCTCTTCTTTCCTCATTCTTATCCGGATGCGAAATCGGATTGTATCTTGAAGGATTGTTCGTGATCGCCGCGATGACCGCGCTTTCCGAAAGATTGAGCTCGGATACGGGCTTGTTGAAATATCTTAAGGATGCAGCCTGTACGCCGAGAGTATTCTGTCCCAGATTTATGGTATTTAAATAAAGCTCCAATATGGTATCCTTTGTCATATCATCGCGCTTTTCAAGCTGTATGGCAAGGAACTGCTCCTGTATCTTTCTTTTCAGCTTATCGGTAAATGACGACTCCGAAGTCCACGTCGTAAACACATTATTTTTGATGAGCTGCTGGGTGATCGTACTTGCTCCCTCGGAGAAATTACGGGTGGTGATGCCGACATACGCGGCTCTGAATATACCCTTTATATCTATTCCGTTATGCTCGTAAAATCTCGAATCCTCGATGGCGACAAGGGCATGCTGAAGATCTATGGGTATCTTATCTATGGTCTGGTATATCCTGTTTGAATTTGTGGCAACCAGCTTTGTCGTCTGATTTCCCTTGCTGTCATACACTGTGGATGAATAACCGGTAGGTCTGACATCTATCATTGAGATATCCGGAGACGATGCCAGCACCCCCCTGAAAACCCCGACTCCGGCAAAGCATCCGGCAAGACCGGCGGTTATTATGATTATAAGCGTAGCCTGATAGAAAGCTGCCCCGAACATATTGGCAAATTTGGGCATCTTTGCGTTTAATTCCGCTCTCTTTTTATATATCCCTCTGGTACTGTAATCCATGATCTTCCCCAATCAAAGGCTCTCATAATATACATCGAAAAAACTTTTGTCGGTCTCAAGAACCGACCTGTCAAAAGTGACCGAGTTCCAAAGCTCCGTATTCAGATCCGAATAGCAGCTTAAAACGAATTCATCGTATATCTTACTGAAAACCTCTTCTTTTTTTCTGTTGAGTATCTTTTCCTTGTTTGCGTCCGTCTCTTCCACGTCAAATGTATTTTCGCAAAGCAGGATGTGATATCCGTAATCGGTCTCAACAATATCGGAAATGCTTCCGTTTTCCATTGAAAAGGCTGTATCGATAAATATCTGCGGCAGGGCGGCATCCCTTCCGAAGGAATACTCCGTCTGCGTATCCTCGTTATATCTGTCGGAGAGCGTATCAAAATCCGCTCCGTTTTTCAGGTCGTTATGCACCTGTAACGCCCGCTCGTAAGCGTCCTGCTTCATCCTTTCGGTATATTCGATCCTTCTTCCGTTTATATCCGTATCCGCCTTTTTTATAAGGATCTGCCTGACAGTCACTATCCTTGCTTCGTCATCGCTTATCTCGGGATTCACGTTTGATGTGACTTCCCTGTATACCTTATCGGCAAGAGCATATTCCCTGTACATATCCGATATGGTATCGGGATCTATTCCCATAAGCGCTATGTCCGCGGGAGACAGGCTGTCCATATAAATTTTTGCCGCATTCAGACACCTTGTGTTTTCCTCTTCAGAAAGCTCTATCCCCATATCCGCTGCCATGAGCTTCATGACCTTGATCCTTGCAAGCCTTGCAAGTGCCATATCTTTAAGCTTCTGCTCAAGAGTCTGCGTGCCTATCCTCCTGTTCCATATTTCCTGCCCGTAGACATGCTCATACTGACTTTGAGAGGTTCTCATATAGACATTTATTTCCGGCATCAGGCATTTTTCGCTGCCCACAAAAAAGACCTCACCCTCTTCAAACCCGGATGTGAGAACTATCTGCTGTTCATCACCCTTTTGTCCGGTACAGGAAAAAGTGAGGGCTGCCATGCATATGATGATCGCAGATACAGCCGCTTTTTTAAGTATTTTTCCTCTTTTAGCAACGGCCATGATAAAATCCTCTTGTAAAAGCTGTATGCTCTTTAAAACTTATCCAGATGCGAGTATACTGATCATACAGGGATCACATACCGATCCGGACCGTATTGATTGTATCATTATTTAAATAAAAATACCACATTTTGTTGCGAGGTGGAAAAACAATGCCGATATTAGCAGGCTTTATGCTGCCCCACCCTCCGCTCTCGGTAGCCGAGGTGGGAAAAGGGGACGAAAAAAAGATACAGGCCACATTGGACGGCTTTGAGCGCGTTGCCGAAGAGATCGCCCGCTTAAAACCGGAGACCATAATCGTGACATCTCCCCACTCCGTGATGTATTACGACTATTTCCATATTTCTCCGGGTGCTCATGCCACCGGGGATTTCGGCAGATTCGGTGCCCCCGGGGTAAAATTCAGCATCGACTATGACACCGAACTTGTAAAAGCGATATCAGGGCGCGCCCAAAAGCTGGGGATACCTGCCGGCACCTCAGGCGAGCGTGACAGTGCCTTGGATCACGGAACAATGGTTCCGATGTATTTCATCAATAAACACTATACCGGTTATAAGCTCGTCCGCATCGGTCTTTCGGGTATGTCCCTCGATGTCCACTACAGCCTCGGACGCATAATAAAAGGCGCGGTGTCGGAGTGCTCCGTAAGAGCCGTTTTTCTTGCAAGCGGTGATCTTTCCCACTGTCAGAAGGAGGACGGGCCTTACGGTTATAAGCCCGAAGGTCCGGCATATGACAAAAGACTTATGGAGGTCATGCAGAGCGGAGACTTAAAGCAGCTGCTTACCTTTGATGAGATTTTTCTTAATAAAGCCGAGGAGTGCGGACACAGATCCTTTTGCATAATGGCGGGCGCCTTCGACGGTGTGAAGCTCTCACCGCATATACTTTCGCATGAAGCAACCTTCGGAGTCGGCTACGGTACGGGATATTTCCTGCCTGAGGAGGATGATATGAGCATAAAAGAAAGCGGTGACGGACTTGTAAGACTTGCCAGAGAGACCATAAACGAATATGTAAAAACCGGCAGAAAGCTCAGGGATTACGATGTTCCGAGGGAAGCCGCAAAAAAACGGGCAGGAGCATTTGTCTCGATCCATGAATGCGGAATGCTGCGCGGCTGTATCGGAACCATCAGCCCCACCAGAAGCACGCTTGCCGAGGAGATAGTAAATAATGCTATTTCGGCGGCTTCAAGGGACCCCCGTTTTTCGCCCATCACCCCCGATGAGCTTTCAAGTCTTGAGATTAGTGTTGACGTATTAAGCGACCCTGAGCCCATATCATCCATGAAGGAGCTTGATGTAAAGCGTTACGGGGTAATAGTTGAAAGCGGCAGCAAAAGGGGGCTTCTCCTTCCCGATCTTGAAGGTGTGGATTCCGTCGAGGAGCAGGTCCTGATCGCCCGTAATAAAGCAGGCATAAAGGAAAACGAGCACGTCACCCTCTACCGCTTTGAGGTCGAGCGCCATGCTTAAACCCGGTAATATAACCTGCACCTGCTGCAGCCACCACTGCAGCCTTGCGCCTCATCAGACCGGGCTGTGCCGGGCAAGAAAAAATACCGGCTCGTCCATAGAATGTATAAATTACGGCTATGTGACCTCTTTATCCCTTGACCCCATCGAAAAAAAGCCCCTTTTCAGGTTTATGGGGGGAAGCCGCATCCTTTCTGTCGGAAGCTTCGGATGCAATCTGTACTGCCCTTTTTGTCAGAATCACTCCATTTCGCAAAGAGGCTTTGACCGCTCCGAGTGTGATCTTCTCACACCCGAAGAGCTTTGCGCCCTTGCGATAAAGCTTAAGGAAAGTGACGGAAACATCGGTGTTGCCTTTACCTATAACGAGCCTCTCACCGGATTTGAATATGTGCGTGACTGTGCAAGGCTCTTAAAGAAAAACGATCTTAATACCGTCCTTGTCACAAACGGAAGCTTTACCGAAGATGTCTTAAACGGGGTACTCCCCTATATCGATGCGATGAATATAGACCTTAAGGGCTTTAAGCAGGATATCTATGATGTTCTCGGCGGGGATCTGATGCTTGTAAAGGACTTTATAAAAAATGCTTATCCGTATGCCCATATTGAACTCACCTCCCTCATAGTGCCCTCACTTAATTCCTCCGTTGAGGATATGAGAGCCCAGTCGGAGTGGATAGCCTCGATAAGTCCCGAAATACCTCTTCATATCACAAGATATTTTCCAAACTACAGGATGACCGATCCGCCCACAAGCATCCCCCATATGAAAAAACTCATTGAGACCGCTCAAAAGTACCTCAGCTATGTTTATCCGGGAAATATTTAAAAATCTGTGAAAGCTCTTTATTTTTGATGCATTTTATTATACAATAATAATGTTTTTTTAAGACACCGATCACTTATGATCTTAAAAAAGGAGAAATAGATATGGCAAAAAAATTTGGAAAATTTCTTGTTGGAGCTGCTCTTGCTGGTGCCGTGGCTGCGGGAGTTTATTATCTGCTTAAGTCTGACGAGGCTCTTGAGGATTTCGATGATTTTGATGATGAGATAAACGATGATCTTGAAGATTTCCTTCGTGAAGAAGCCGAAAACAGCGAAAGGGAATATGTGCCGCTCGATCTTTCAAACAGCGAAAACAAGGTCGATACCAAAGAAGAAAAGATAATCGGAGATGTCCCTTCCGATAAAGACAATGTAGTCAAGGAAAGTGACGAGAAAAAGGAAGAGGCAAAAGAGTTCAAATTTACGGACCTTTCAAAAGAGGAAGGAAAAGAGGAAGGCTGATACAAAAACACTTTAAGGCTCTTAAAAAACGGTTACATGCCGTATTTTCTGAGCCTTATATTTATTCTGCCCTTCTTTGTCTCATTTGATATCCCGTCGTAGATCGCTTTTCCGAAGCCTCTTACGGTCAGTATATCCCCTTCCTTTATCTTCCTTGAAACGGACTCCTCCTCCCTGCCGTTTATGAATACCTTTCCCTGCCTGAAAAGAGACTCAGCATGATTTCTGGACAGACCGCAAAAGGCTGCCACTATCGAATCGGTCCGCTGTGATGCCACATTAAGGGTTATCTCCGTAAGGACCGGTCTTAGCTCCGGTATGTCTGACGACACTATCTTACAACTTACCTCTGTATGCTTTATCCGGTTAAGGTTATCACATATATGCTCTGCCATGCTTTCGTGACAGTAGATCCATGCCCTCTTATCCCTTATGATTATGTCTCCGGTTAAAGCCCGCTCGATACCGATATTCATAAGAGCGCCCAGATAATCCCGGTGCGTAAGCTCCTCTGAAAATCTGTCGTTTACAGGTTCGGTCTTTATAACCGTCACAGGATATTCCGGCGGATATCCGAAGCTTTCTTCATCACCGAAAACGGCTATCCTTCTTTCGGCAAGCTCCGATCCGCCGTAAAGCTCATGGCTTATGAATCCGAATTCACTGCCCGCTTTTAAAAACACATCCTGTTCAGTAAGACTCAGGAAATTTGAATATGTATAAATACTTCTTGCGAAAGCTCTTTCGGCAAGATCTTTTAAATGCCTTAAAAGGAGCTTTTCTTCATCGTTTGCCATTTTAGAATCCAAGATCGTCGTTTACAATGATCACATGTATCCTTCCCTCGTGTCTCGAAAATCTTGTGATAAGTATCTGACAGCAGATGGTGTCGGGTGATTTACAGTCGGCACATGCTCCCGTAACTGAGCAGGGCGTGCTGAGTCCGAATCTCTGTGCATTTATCGGGGCAGCCACATTGCGGGCACGCTTGATCGCCGTATCCGTATCCGGACATACCTTATTCATGCCGACAATGAATATAACCTGCTTCGGACCCTGTGCTATTGCCGATACGCGGTTTGAATTACCGTCGATATTTACCATTATCCCATCCTCTGTGATGGCATTTGCGCTGCTCAAAAAGTAATCCGCATCATATGCCGCAAGCATTGCCGCACGCTTATCCTCCATCTGATCCCTGTCGATAAAATTATAATCACCCTTCTTAAGCTCATCCACAAGTCCTATCTCATGGGCACTCATGGCACCGCCCATGGTAACGCTCGATCCCGTTTTTATCAGTTCAAGAGCGGTCTTTAATGCCTTATCTTTATCGGCGGCATAATATCCCTTCATATTTCTGGATTCGAGTCCCTTTATGACCTTCCCCGCAAGCTTTTCGTTCCTTTTTGTGATGTTTTCGTTCATTTAACCTCTCCTTTATCCTATATACAGGGCTTCTCATCTGACCCTGAGGATCTGTGCAAAAATAAATTTACATATTATTTCTGCACAGCTCCTAACATCATAAGATGTTCAGGTTGATTGTTTACCGTTCCTTACATAATCGTAAAACATCTGCCCTGCTTTTGACAGCGTCCGGCTGCTGCTCTTTATAAGACAGTACTCCGCCATGGCAGCCTTATGCTTTATCGGCTTTACGACAACCCCGCCGTTTGCTTCAAGCATTCCCCTTGTTGTGGGGAATATGGTGATCCCCACTCCCTGCCTTGCAAGCTCTGCCGCGCTTGTGATATGAGCCACCCTGCACCTGACATTTAACGGCTTTTCCGGGTCAGGCATCCAGCTTCTAATCTCTCTTCTCCGTGATTCCCTTGAAGGGATGATAAGCTCCCTGCCCTCTAAATCCTTTGGAAGTATCCACGTACCCTTTTTCTTTGCAAGCGGATCTCCCTCGGGGATGACAGCCGCCCACGGCTCCCTGTAGACAGTGACAGCATCCACACCCTCTCCGTTAAACGGCTTCATGATCACAGCAAGCTCACACAGGCTCTTTTCAAGCCTGTGCAGGATCTCGTCGGTCGTCCCCGACCACAGATCATACTGCACATTCGGATTTTCACGGCTAAAGCCCGCTATCCACTCCCCGAGCAGATAAGGCGCGCTTCCCTCGACCGATGCTATATACAGTCTGCCCTGAAGACCGCTCTTAAGCTCACCTATATCGTCTATGGATTTGCCCACAAGCTCCATTATCTGCCTTGCATACTGTCTGAAATGGACTCCCTCCTCCGTAAGAGAAAGGGAGTGGGGCTTTCTTTCAAAGAGCTCGGCTCCCAGCTCCTCTTCAAGATCCTTTATCTGACGGCTGAGCGGTGGCTGAGCTATCATAAGCTTTTCCGCTGCCTTCGTAAAATTAAGCTCATCAGCCACCGCCAGAAAATACCTGATATGACGAAGTTCCATAGGGTTTATCCGTCTCCCTGAAGCCTTATTTAAGCTTCCATGCAAGATCCTTTAAGAAAAGCTCTTCCTCGAGCTTTTCGGGTGTCGTATCCTTTGAGATATGTACAAACTCGATATCCATCATCCTTGCCCAGTCGCGCATCTGCTCTGCCGTAACATCATAGCTGAGTACGGTATGATGAGCTCCGCCGGCGGTGATCCAGCATTCCACTCCGGTAGTAAGATCGGGCATAGCCTTCCACATAACTCTTGCCACGGGAAGATTGGGCATGGGCATTATAGGCTTTACCGCCTCAATGTCCTGTACTATAAGACGGAGTCTTCCGCCCATATCTATAAGGCTTACAACGATAGCCTTACCGGCCTTGCCCTCAAATACAAGCCTTGCGGGGTCCTTTTCATTCATACCGATCCCGAGATGATGTGTCTCTATGCGGGGACGCACACCGGGCTCTGCCATCGAAGGACATACCTCCAGCATGTGCGCGCCGAGCGAATACTCCTGTCCTTCCGCAAGATGGTAGGTATAATCCTCCATAAATCCGGAAGCACCGTTTCCGCCTTCACCCATAGCCTTGATGATCGCGGTCATCGCGCTCACCTTCCAGTCGCCCTCTCCTCCGTAGCCGTAGCCCTGAGATAAAAGGTGCTGGGAAGCAAGTCCGGGAAGCTGCTGCATACCGTAGAGATCCTGGAAGGTATTCGTAAATGCCTTACAGCCCTCCCTGTCAAGCATCTTTTTCATGGCTATCTCTTCTCTTGCCTGATAGCGGATCGCATCCGTATTATCCGTGGCGATATCGTAATCCTTCTTATAAATCTCCATAAGAGCATCGACCTCGGCATCGGTAACAGCATTCATCTCCTTTACAAGATCGCCTACAGCCCATGTATTAACCTGCCATCCGAGCTTTGTCTGAACCTCTACCTTATCGCCTTCGGTAACGGCAACCTCACGCATATTGTCGCCGAATCTCATGACCTTCATCTGTTTAGAAACGGCAACTCCAACTGCGGCCTTCATCCAGTCGCCGATGCGCTTCTGAACATCCTCATTTTCCCAGTATCCTGCAATGACCTTCCTCGGCATACGGAGACGGGCTGCTATAAAGCCGTGCTCCCTGTCACCGTGAGCTGCCTGATTAAGATTCATAAAGTCCATGTCGATCTCGTCGTTCGGGATTTCTTTATTGTACTGGGTTGCAAAATGACAGTACGGCTTCTGAAGCAATGCAAGACCGTTTATCCACATCTTGGAAGGACTGAAGGTATGGCACCATGTTATGATACCGGCACAGTTATCATCGTAATTTGCTTCCTTTACTACATCCGCGATCTCCTTGTTTGTCTTGGCTGTCACCTTATAGACAAGCTTATAGGGAAGCTTTTTTGAAAGCTTTTCAGCCATCTCCCCTGCGCGCTTTTCCACCGTCTCCAAGACCTCCGGTCCGTAAAGGAACTGGCTTCCGACAACAAACCAAAATTCATACTGCTTCATAACTTTTTTCTCCTTATTTAAAATAAAATCTTTACAGCAGGGATATTTGCCATACCTGAAAGGTATCATAACCCCTTCAGTATATGTATTTCACAATTATATCCCGATGGATTATATTATACTCATAAAGAACAACAAAATAAATACGACGTCGTAAAAAAGAATTATCTTTATAAAAAATTTATAAAACAGGAGGTGCGCGTTATGAAGTTATTAAATAAGATAGAGCTTTTCTTTGAGGAATTATATGAGGCATATTCACACAGTGTTGAATTCTGACAGGCGGATTTTTCTACTCATTCTACTAAAAAGGCGGAGGCTGCAGACAGCTTCCGCTTTTTTTTATTAACCCGGCAGCCTTCAAAAAACGGTGCCTGTATCGTATGCCTTAATAGCTTTTGTATACTGCAGTGTTTTCTCCCCTTTAAGCCTTGATGCCCCCAGCGGATATCTGTCGGGCAGGATATCTCTGTTTACCTCCGGCTCCCAGTAAAAGATACCGAGTCCGTTTTCCTCCGGAATTGCCTTAAGCGCCTTTATGGTATTTCTCAAAAGCTTAAAGCACTCCTCTTCATTTTCATCATCCCCGCCGATCTCCGCTATAAGCACCGGCTTGCCGTATTTTCTGTGATACCTTAAAAGCCACTCATAGGTCTGCTTTTCATCATCTACGCACCCATACCAGTAAGGATAATATGAAAATCCGAGTATATCCGTCTTTCCGCCGTTATCAAAAAAATTATCAAAAAAGGCATCACATTCATCCGTCTTATTCATTTCCGCAAGATGGGTTATCACAAGACAATCACAGAACACATCCTTAACCGCCTCATATCCGCTGTTTAAGAGTCTTACGAGTCCCTTTGGATTTTCCTTTAGGCCGCCTGCGGGGAACATCATCCCGTGGTTTATCTCGTTTCCGATCTGTACCCATTTCGGAGTGATGCCGTTTTCCTTAAATAATAAAAGCGTCTGCCTTGTATGAGTGTAAACCCTCTCCTCAAGGTCGTTTAGTGTCAGCCCTTCCCACTCTTTGGGAATATCCTGTATCTCGGGGTCCGCAAAATGATCGCTGTAATGAAAGTCAAGCATAAGATCCATTTTCAGGGCACTTACCCTCTTTGAAAATTCGAGCACTCTTAAAGCGTCACAGTAGCCGAGCATCACACGCTCATCTTTTCTTTTCATCCAGAAGGCATCGGAGGGCGGATTTACAAACACCCTCAGCCTTACCGCATTTGCCCCGTTCTTTTTTGCCTCCTCTATCGGGTCTGTCCTGTTTCCTTCATCATCCACCCATGAAAATCCGAGCTCCTGCAGCTGACCTGCCCAGCCCAGATCCACTCCGTACGCAAATTTACTCATCATTCTCATCCCCGTTGTCATCCGTGTACTCGTCGTCTGAGTATTCATCATCCTCTGTGTACTCTTTGTCGTCTGAGTATTCATCATCCTCTGTGTACTCTTCGTCGCTTATGTATTCATCGCCATCTGCGTACTCTTCGTCGTCTGGGTATTCATCGTCCTCTGCATAATCTTCGTCGTTTATATACTCATCACCCTCTGCGTACTCTTCGTCATCTGCGTACTCACCGCTCTTAGTATACTCATCGTCTGTGTACGCTTCATCGTCCGTATATTCCTCGTCCTCGGTATCCTCATAGGAAATGCTGTCCTCTTCCCTCTCGTATTTCCTGATCTTACG
>JAGBOJ010000117.1 GCA_017633935.1 Lachnospiraceae bacterium
AGAAAAAAAGCTTGATACATGGACTCATAACAAGGCGATACAGAAATCGGTGGAAAGCTTCCGTATAAGCGGGGAGAAGAAGGAATACCTAAAGAGTCTGAAGGTAAAAAGGGCATAAATTTGTTAGAGTAAAATTATAGTAGGCAAGATAAGTAAATAAATAAAGGAAGAGGGGGAGCCCCCTCTTCACAACATACAGTAATTCAAATATGATGTTAATCGCTAAAAGAACACATAGGAGAATAACTGTATGGAAACTATTTTAATCAAAGATGAACTAACATTCAAGGATATAGAGGAAGCAATCTATAGGTATCACTGTAAGTTAGCAGTAAAAGAAACCCAGGAGATCCTAAAGGCCATAGATGACCTTCTCATGGCAAGAAGAGACAGGACAGTGTACCGACATAAGGGTTTAAAGGAAGATCATATAACCTGCATATATGGAGACGTCCCATACAAAAGGGTAGTGTATGAGACAAAAGACGAAGAAGGTCATAAGCACTATGTATACTTGCTAAATGAAGCACTGAAGATGGATATGATAGGCAGCATGTCCATGAGTGCAGTGGAGGCAATAGTAGATGCGACAACCAAACTGAGCTTCAGGAACACGGCAAAAGAACTCGACAAGACGACGAACCTTGGCATCTCACATCAGACGGCATGGAATGTAACGCAGAAGTTCGGAGAGAAGCTGGAGGCAGAAGAAGCAGCACTGGTGCGGGAGTATGACAAGGATGCGATCGAAGGGAAAAAAGAGGTGCCGGTTCTGTTTGAGGAAGCAGATGGGATATATATACATCTGCAGGGAAAAGACAGACCGAAGGGAAAGAAAGGCCGGGAAATAAAAGTCAGCACAGCTTATGAGGGATGGGACGAGAACGGAGCACTGGTAGGAAAAGTCATGAGCGTTGGCTTTGAGGACGGAAAAACATTTCAAAAGCTTCGGGAAGCGATGATAAAGAAGGTGTATGACACAGATGCGATAAAACTTCGTGTGCTGAACGGAGACGGTGCAGAGTGGGTAAAGAACTGTGAGGATCCAGGCACGGAGTTTCAGCTTGATCGATTCCACGTATATAAGAAGATAACAGAGACAATAAAAGACAAAAAAATGCAGAGCCAGATAAGGGAGCTGTATGATGAATGCAAGATAGAGGAACTGCTGGAGACGATACAGGTATATGCAGACAGCATAGCAACTGACGATCCAAAGGACAAAGGAGAAAAGAAAGCATTAGAGCTTCTGAAATACCTCAGTGATAATAAGGAATGGCTGAGACCATACAAAGAGCGAGGAATAAAGGTACCGGACAGTCCCAAGGGAATAACCTATAAAAATCTTGGCACACAGGAAAATCAGAACTGCAGCAACATAACATTGCGAATGAAACACAGGAAATGCAGCTGGAGTATATCCGGTGGAAACCATATGGGAAAGATACTGGCTCGTATCGCAAACAGGACCATATGGGAAGACATAAAGCATTACAGGGATGCGATTGTAGAGAGTGATAAGGCCCCCGTAGTATGGGAGATACTAAGCGCGGCGCAAGCCCCCACATATGACGGAGTAGGAAACAAGACAGGAAACATAGCAGAAGGCCATATCGTGCTGAAGGGATCAGGAATGACTGCAAGTCGAAGGGCATTCCTGAAGATATTTGACAACCGGACTGCATCAGAACTGATCTACAGATAAAAAGGAAGCCGGAGTCTAAGGCCTCCGCCCTTGAATAAAAGGCGCTACAAGCGCCTTATGATCCTTGCGCTGCTTAATCAGACAGTATCTGGCGGAGTCAGCCTGTCAACCCCGCAGCCGCTACGCGGTGCGTGAAACGCAGGGTTGACTGACTGACTCCACCAGATAGAATATCACGTAAGCAGAGCAAGGATATCCATCGATATCAAAGAGATATCGGATAGGGATAAAGAGCTTCCCGTAGCGAAGCAGAGGGAAGGTTTCCTTTTCAAAGGCAGAAATTTGAATTACTGAATGAATTGCCAACGTTTACTTGACTGACTCCCTGCAGGGTTCAGGTTTGACATATCCCGATTAAAGGAGTATATTCTACAAGATGTAGATTTTAGAGGGGAGGTTATATCTACATTTAGTTTTACGGGAAAAGACGGGAGAGAAAAATGAGCGAGAATAAAAAACCTGACATTATCGACGCGGAGGAAGAAGAGAAGGGAAACAGTTTTATGGTGAAGGTCGCCACCTTCATCGTAGACAGAAGAAATCTTTTCTTCCTTTTATTCGTTATAGCCATCATATTCTGTGTGATAGCATCGGGTTGGGTTAAGGTGGAAAATGATCTTTCGGCGTATCTTTCGGATGAAAGCGAGACAAGGACGGGGCTTAACCTTATGGATGAGCAGTTCATCACATACGGTACCGCAAAGATAATGCTCACGAACATAACCTTTGACAAGGCACAGGAGGTCGCCGATGAGATAGATGCCAGAAATGATGTGGCGATGATAACCTTTGAAAATGATGAGAAGCATTTCAATAACTTCTCGGCTCTTATCGAGGTCACCTTTATATATCCTGAGGACGATGACAGGGCATTGGAGGCCCTTGACGATATTGAAGCGTCTTTGTCGGATTATGATATTTACGTATCCACTTCCATGGGTGATGCCACAGCGGAGATAATCAACAAGGAGATGAATACCGTCAGTATCCTTGTGGCGATAGTCGTGGTCTCGGTTCTGATATTTACATCCCAGACCTACGCAGAGGTGCCGGTGCTTATACTTACCTTCGGAGCTTCGGCGCTTTTGGCTTCCGGGACCAATTTCCTTTTCGGAACGATATCCTTCGTGTCCGATTCCGTAACGGTCGTATTGCAGCTTGCGCTTTCCATAGACTATGCGGTCATATTCTGTAACCGCTACAAGGAGGAACATCAGAGTCTTCCTATAAGAGAAGCGGACATAGTGGCGTTAAGCAAGGCCATACCCGAGATATCGTCAAGCTCGCTTACAACGATCGGCGGTCTTATAGCCATGCTTTTTATGCAGTACGGAATAGGACCGGATATGGCGATCTGTCTTATCAAGGCGATATTCTTCAGCCTGCTTTCCGTTTTCGTGCTTATGCCGGGTCTTATAATGATCTTCGGACCCCTTATGGATAAGACAAAGCATAAGAGCTTCATACCAAAGATCCCCTTTGTCGGAAAATTTGCCTATTATACAAAATTCATAATGCCGCCGCTTTTTGTGGTGGTGATAATCGGGGCTGCGATCTTTTCAAATAAATGTCCCTATGTGTACGGATATTCGACACTTGAGACTCCCATTAAAAACGATGTGCAGATAGCTAATGAAATGATCAACGAAAGCTTCGGAGAGGAAAATTTTGTGGCTCTTGTCGTGCCGGCGGGGGATTATGCAAGGGAAAAGAAGCTTATCACCGAGCTTGAAGGGATGGAGCAGGTAGACCGCATAACCGGACTTTCAAATACCGAGGCAATGTCCGGCTATACCCTTACCGATAAGCTTACAGCAAGGCAGTTTTCAGAGCTTTTGGGGCTTGACTATGAGATAGCCGAGCTTGCTTATATGGCTTACGCCGTGGATGATGAAAATTACGCGAAGGTCATAAACGGCCTTTCAAATTATTCGGTACCTCTCATCGATATGCTTATGTTTGTGTACGAGGAGGTGGATGAGGGCTATGTCACCCTTGATGATGACCTCTTTGACACCTTAAAAACGGCTCACGACCAGATGTCGCTTGCACAGGATCAGCTTCAGGGAAAGGATTACAGCCGTATGCTGGTATATCTCAATCTTCCCCAGGAGGGAGAGGAAACCTTTACCTTCTTAAACGACCTGCATGATATCGGACATAAATATTATCCGGACGGCAACATACTCGTGGTGGGAGAATCTACAAGCCAGTACGACCTTAAAAAGACCTTTGACAGGGATAACATAGTGGTAAGCGTGGTTTCCATACTTGCCGTGCTCGCAGTCCTGCTTTTTACCTTTATGTCGGCGGGAATGCCGGTGCTGCTCATCATGGTAATACAGGGAGCTATCTGGATGAACTTCTCATTTCCGTATCTGCAGCAGCAGAATCTGTTCTTTATGAGTTATCTGATAGTAAGCTCCATACAGATGGGTGCAAATATTGATTACGCCATCGTTATCTCGGGAAGATACCTTGAGCTTAAGGATAAGATGTCAAAAAAGCAGGCGATGATCGATACGATGAACTTTGCTTTCCCCACGATAATCACATCGGGTATGATGATGGCTCTGGCGGGCTTTGCGATAGGAATGATGACCTCAGATGCCACTATCTGTTCGATAGGACAGTGTCTCGGCAGGGGAACGCTTATCTCCATAATACTTGTTATGTTCGTTCTGCCCCAGATACTGCTTTTGGGTGAAAAGGTCATTGATAAAACCTCCTTCAGTGTGTCGGTGCCTATAAGACTTACAAGGAATTTCGGTGTTATGCGTATTGACGGGAATGTGCAGGGACATATAAACGGTACTATAGTCGGCGAGGTACATGCTGTGGTCAGAGGTGAGATAAATGCGTTTGTAAGCTCGATGCAGAAGTTAGATGCAGATGACAGTGAAAATGCAGAAATGCTCATAGAAGAAAAAATGGAGGCTGCGATCGGGGAGGTTAAAGAAGTGAAGGAATTCACGGATGCATCGGACGATCCGCCGGAGAATAAAGATGACGGTATAGAAGGTGACAGCGAAGATAAAACAGAGGATGAGACTGAAGATAAGGAGGTGCGCGATGATGAATAACAGGGTAAGACATTTGCGCGCAGTCCTTACATCTGTTGTCTGCGCGGTCTTAATGACAGAAGGTATCATCCCGGTGCAGATATATGCAGTAAATACTACCGCAGGCAGCACGGTTATGGTCACGGCGGGGGAGGCAAGCGCGGAGATCGCAATAACCCCCCAGGAGGCTGCAATAAGGGAAAGCTCCGTGATCGACAGGATCATGAAAACACAGATCGCCGTGTCGGAGGTGTCCGGAAATGAAGAAAATACGGAAAATGAAGAAAATAACGGGACGGCACAGGCAGAGGAAGAAGAAACAGTGCCTCAGTGGGAGGTCATAGAGATAAAGACTCCCGTGGACTTAAAGAAGCTGGCGGAAAACTGTACTCTTGATACATGGTCTGAATATAAATACGTAAAGCTTCTTAACGATATAAATGTGTACGGGCATGATTTTACGACCATACCGATCTTTAACGGTGTATTTGACGGGCAGGGACATGAGATCACCGAATATGACTATTCCGGAGACGGATATGTGACCGGTCTTTTCAGGTACATAGGGTCTGAGGGCATAGTGCAGAACCTGAGACTGTACGCGAATATCGATGCCGACAGTGAAAAGCAGGTTACAGGCGGGCTCTGCGGCATAAATTACGGAGTGATCAAGGGCTGTGAATTTTCGGGAAAGGTGTCCGGAAAAACCTCGACCGGTGCCATCACTGCGATAAACGAGGTGACCGGACTTGTTACCGGCTGCAGGAATCACGGGAATGTCACAGGTTATTATTATACCGGCGGAGTTGCCGGAAAGAATTACGGGACCGTGGCAGACAGCTATAATGAGGGTAATCTCAATAACAGCCTTGAATGGGTGAACGAAGAAGACGAGATGAACACCGGTGCCGGGATAATAAAGAATCTGACAGGCAGATCAGGTGATGAAAATCCCCTTGCCACCACGGGACTCGATACGGGCGGTATTGCCGGATATTCAAAGGGAAGCATAATCCGCTGCACAAATTCGGGTATAGTCGGCTATGAGCATACCGGATACAATGTGGGCGGTATCGCAGGGCGTCAGACAGGCATTATCACCATGTGTACCAATAAGGGAGAGATATACGGCAGAAAGGATATCGGCGGAATTGTGGGGCAGATGGAGCCGCATCTTGAGCCTGATGAGGTTCAGTCGCTTTCGGAGGCTGTGGATAAGCTGCACGATCTGATCGATGTCACCATCGAGCATGCCGACGGAAGCGTGGATGTGATCGGTGATGATATCAACAGGCTTTCATCCTATGCGGACGGAGCGGTGGATACCAGTGACACCATGACAAAGCAGTTTTCCACCTTTATGAACAGCAATATGGACACCCTTAATACGTTTATGGGCAGGGTGCGTTATGTGATGAACCATATGCCGGCCGTACTCGATTCCCTTGACACGGCTGCAACAAATCTGTCTTACTTTAACAACGACTTAAGACGCATTATGAAGGATGTGGACATATACAGCAAGCTTTCCGCGAATGAAGCCGCCTCGGTAAATGCGGCTCTTAAGGCGTTGAGTGAAAATATGGCAAAATACAGGGATGCCTCAAAACGTGTGGCAGAGGATGCAAAAAATCTGGCGGATGCCATATCCAAAAATAATACGGATGATATAAAAAAATACAGGGAGCAGCTTGCATACGACATTTCGGAAACCACAAAGGCGGCAAGTGCCATCACCGAGCAGCTCAATATAATCTATACGATAATGGAGCCGTATTTGGGACCTGCAAGGGAGGCTTTAAGCGCTGATATCGCCCGGGCAAACTCCGATTTTAACAAGACCATCGAAAGTGTAAAGAGTGCCACCAGGTCACTAAGGAGCATAATGGATTACTTAAATTCCCAATCCGAGCTTAAGACCACAAAGCTCGGTGCAGACTGGGATAACAGTAAGGAGCAGCTCCACAGCCAGCTAAACGGCGTATTTGATGCGGTAAGCGCCCTTAGCGCCCATTCCACGGATACGTCGCATCAGACAAATTCGGATCTTGAGGCGGTAAATGACCAGCTTAATACGGTATTCCACATAATTTCCGATGATATAGACGGACTCGGGGCTCCTAATAAGGCGCTTGACGATATATATACCGATGTATCCGATACCGTGATAGAGCAGATCAGATCCGGAAGGGTAGACAGCTCCGAAAATACGGGAACGGTAAACGGGGATATAAATATCGGAGGCATAGCCGGAGCCATGGATATAGATGAGGATGATCCCGAAAGCAGCGCCGCCGGAGATGTGGAGTTTTCGCTCGGTGAAAAATATCTCCTCAGAAATGTGATATGCGATTGTAAAAACGACAGCGACATCATCAGCAAGAAAGACGGCGCAGGCGGAATCGTCGGCTATATGGGGCAGGGAATAGTTACAGCCTGTGAGGGCTACGGACTCATAAAAAGCACCGAGGGCGGATATGTCGGAGGAGTGGCGGGACAGTCACTTTCCATAGTAAGGAACAGCAATACAATGGCAAATTTAAGCGGCTCGGGCTATGTGGGAGGCATTACCGGATACGGGACAACGATCACCGGCTGTATAGCATTCCCGACATTTATCGAGACCGGAGACAGGACCGGAGCGATCGCCGGACAGGTTGAAAGGGATTCTGATACTCAGGAAGCAAAAATGGGTGTGATCTCCGCCAATTACTTTGTGAGTGCAAGCTATAACGGAATAGACGGGGTAAGCTATAAGGATATAGCAGAGCCTGTCTCATATTATGATCTGGCACTTATCGGCGCGCCTCTGACCTTTATGCATCCGACCGTAAATTACAGGATCACGGATATTGACGATAATGAAGTGGATATGGGAAAAGAGGAGATACCCTACGGTACACCTCTTGATAAGCTCAATTATCCGGAGGTCCCCGACGAGGAGGGATATTATATAAGCTGGGATGATACATCAGGTGAGCTCATGGACGGTGTGAGAATCGTAAACGGTGAATATATAGATATAGTCAGCGTCATTGCCAGCACGGAAACTTATCCCGATACAGAAAAGCCGCTTGCCTATATGGACGGCAGCTTTGAAAGGGAGAGTGTGGTTTCGGTAAAGACAGTTGATGATCCCGGCTATTTAAGCCCCGTTCTTACGGGTGAAAATGCCGTGATCTACGATGTTACGGTATCGGGACTCGGAGTGTCAAATAAAGGCGATTATAAGATAAGGCTTTACAATCCCTATGAGGAAGCGGTGCTTTATAAGTACGAGGACGGCGCCTTTAAGGAACTTCAAAGCACCGTCAGGAATGAATATCTTGAAACGGGGACAGAGTATCTTCATACCGTATATGCCGTTGCGGAAAAGAAGGACTTTAAGAAGCAGATCATACTGGCATCAGCCGGCATCGCAGGTTTACTCATACTGCTGATAGTGATCATAAGGATCATCGTTAAAAGGAGGCGTGCCAAAAAGGGAAGTGCTTAATAAAGATTTTTTATCTTAAAGTCCTTTTGCGCCTCACGCATTGCATCCTTTTTTGCAATGGATTCGCGCTTGTCATACAGCTTTTTGCCCTTGCCGAGACCTATCTTAAGCTTTACCTTACCTTTTTTTAAGTAGACCTCAAGGGGCAGAAGGCTGTAGCCTTTTTCGGAAAGCTTTCCGTTCAGCTTCATTATTTCCTTTTTGTGCGCTAAAAGGCGCCTGCTCCTTAAGGGATCTTTGTTGAAGATATTACCCTTCTCATAGGGTGTGATGTTCATACCTTCTATGATGAGCTCACCGCCGATCACATGTACATAGGCTTCTCTTACACTGCATTTTCCGGCACGTATGGATTTGACTTCGGTACCGGCAAGCTCTATGCCGACTTCAAGCTCTTCTTCTATAAAATAATCAAAATATGCTTTTTTGTTTTTTGCGATAACCTTAACGGGATCATTTATTTTTGATGGCATTTTTCTTTTCCTCAGCCGGATATTATAAACTCCGGTACAAATATCGTGATCAAGTCCATTCATTATAAGACAGCGGGGCTTTTTAAGTCAATAAAGCAAAGGCTGCTTAGTTCTTGTCATCCTGTATTGAGCATATGGAATAAAGACGAAATAAAGGAACGGCATTTTATGTTGGAAAAAGAAAAAATATATATTATACTGAAAGTATTTAACGGAAACATAAAAGCAGCGGAGGAGAAGGATGGAGCTTAAGATAAAATATTTTACGGATAAGATTGACAGACTGGAGTATATAGACGGCAAGTCCGACTGGATCGATATGCGCGCAGCCGAGGATATCGAGCTGAAAAAGGGGGATTTTAAGCTTATACCTCTCGGAGTCGCGATCGAACTTCCGAAGGGATATGAGGCACATATGGTACCGAGGAGCAGCACCTTTAAGAATTTCGGGATAATCCAGACGAACAGCTGCGGTATAATAGATGAGACATATTGCGGAGATAACGATCAGTGGTATCTGCCGGTACTTGCGGTGAGGGATACAAAGATATCGGTCAATGACAGGATATGTCAGTTCAGGATCTTTGAGCATCAGCCGAAGATCACATTTACGGAGGTACAAAGGCTTGGAGGAAAAGACAGAGGCGGGTTTGGAAGCACAGGAAAAAACTGAGGATAAGCTTATCGTAAACGGGATCAGATATATATCCGTCCATGATGCCGCCGCAGCAAAAGAAGAGATAAAGAAGATAGACTACATCAAAAGCCGGATGAATTTCAACAATCCCGAAGAGGTCTATGCCATCTATGATAAGATGATCGATAACAGGCTTTTTGTGACCCCGACAGGTTATGAATTTCTTTTCGATATAAAAAAGTATCTTGAAGATGCGCCCGGGATAGATAATTCATCGATAAAGGTCATACAGACCGAGTCGCTTTTTACGCAGCGCGCAAGAAATGAAGCAAGGGCGGAAAACCGTCCTCCGTCAAGAGAGCAGGACTTAAAAAACGAGCTTAAAAAGAATCAGACGGGCTACAGGACCTCGGTTATAATAAATATCTTTCTGGTGATCTTAGTGATAGCGATGTTTGTTATCGCATTAAGCTCGGATACTCCCAATATGCTCAATTACAGGACAGCCATAGAAAACGAGTATTCAGAGTGGGAGGAGGAGCTTAAAAAAAGAGAAAGCGAGCTTAGCAGGAGGGAAAAGGAGCAGGGTACGGAAGGTGATGAAAATGCCGGGGCAGGAGGGATTGAATGATGGAGAAGGTAAGGATACTTATTGCCGATGACGAGAGCAGGATGAGGAAGCTTGTCGGTGACTTCCTGAAAAAGAAGGATTACGAAGTCATAGAGGCTGCTGACGGACAGGAGGCAGTGGATAAATTTTTCGAGATAAAGGACATAGCTCTTGTCATTCTGGATATTATGATGCCTAAAATGGACGGCTGGCAGGTATTAAAGGAGATAAGGGAATACTCAAAGGTTCCGGTGATCGTGCTTACTGCCAAGGGTGAGGAAAAAGACGAGCTTAACGGATTTGAACTCGGGGCCGATGAATATATCTCAAAACCGTTTTCCCCGAAGATACTTGTTGCAAGGGTAGATGCTATCCTAAGACGTTCAAATGCCATAGGCGAAGAAAAACGGTTTGAAAAAGCGGGGATAGTCCTTGATGAAACAGCACATTCCGTGACGATAGACGGCGATCCGGTCGAGCTTTCATTCAAGGAGTTCGAGCTTCTGACATATTTTATGGAAAATGAAGGGATAGCCCTTTCGCGTGAAAAGATATTAAACAATGTCTGGAATTATGATTACTTCGGAGATGCCCGAACCATAGACACCCACGTAAAAAAGCTGCGTTCAAAAATGGGTGAAAAGGGAGATCTTATAAAGACGATCTGGGGAATGGGCTATAAATTCGAGACCTGAAAAATATACGAGGCTCATAAAGAGCGCTGCCTCATATGTTGAAGGCAAAGATCATACTTTACACGGAGATTTTTAATCTATGGAAGGTGTAAACAGCAGAAAAAAGAAGCATACGTTGTACATACCCGGATTATGCGCAGCGGGGATCATATTAAATGTCGCCGGTTCAAAAATCCCCGGGTTGCTTAATGTCCCGTTATTTTTAGATAATATCGGAACTATCATAACAGCGGTCCTGGGGGGATATCTTCCCGGAATAGCTATCGGCTATGTCACAAACCTGATAAACGGCATAAATGATCCGGCGACTGCCTATTACTGCATATTGACCGTGCTTATCTCCGTATCCTGCACATGGATGTATAAAAAGGGCTTTTTTGACAGATGGTACAGACTTATAGCTGTCATTTTTGTGCTTTCTTTTATCGGTGGTGCGCTCGGAAGCATACTTACATGGCTTTTATATGGCTACGGAATGGGCGAGGGGATCTCGGCACCTTTTACAAGGCAGCTTTATGACTCCGGAAAGCTCCCGCTTTTCTGGGCGCAGTTTATATCGGATGTTCTGATAGATCTGGTGGATAAGACGATAACGGTGGCAGTTTCTGTCATAATCCTTCACTTCGTGCCTGAAAAGCTGCGTAAATGCTTTGTTTTGGACGGTTGGAGGCAGACCCCTCTTACGGATAAAGAGCGTGCAAAGGTCGAAAAGGAGCATTTAAGGGGAACCGGGCTTAGGACGAAGATACTTCTTATGATCGCCGTGATCACTCTTTTTATAGCCGTGGTCACAACCGGTATCAGCTTTCTTCTGTATCATTCATCAACACTTGATGACCACAAGCTTATGGCCGATACGATAGCGCAGCTTGCCGCTGCCGAAATCGACGGGGATGCCATAGATTACTACATTGCCGAAGGTGACAATGCCGACGGCTATAAGGAAACGGAGAATAAGCTTGAGGAGATAAGGTCGGCTTCACCGGATATTGAATATGTTTATGTATATAAGATAGAAGAGGACGGGTGCCATGTCGTATTCGACCTTGATACCGAGGAGGTGGAAGGCGGGAATCCGGGGGATATCGTTCCGTTTGATGATTCGTTTGCAAGTTATATCCCGTCGCTTTTAAATGGAGAGGATATAGATATCGTGGTATCCGATGAAACCTTCGGGTGGCTTTTAACCTCGTATGAGCCGATACTTGATTCTTCGGGGGTATGCAGGGCCTATGCCGCGGTGGATATTTCAATGGAAAGGGTCAGGCTGAATGAGGTAAGCTTTATCACCAAGGTTTTTGCACTGTTCTCCGGGTTTTTTATACTTATACTTGCCATAGGACTCTACCTTGCAGAATATAATCTGATAATGCCGATAAATACGATGGCGGCAGCTTCACAGAATTTTGCGGCCAATAACGAAAATTCGCGTGAAGAGAGTGTCAGAAAAATGGAGGAGATCAGGATAAATACGGGTGATGAGATCGAAAATCTCTATAATACCGTTACATCCACCATGAGGGAAACGGTGGGATATATCTCGGATGTGCAGGCTAAGAGCGAGACAATAGCCCAGATGCAAAACGGCCTTATCCTTGTGCTTGCGGATATGGTTGAAAGCCGTGATAAGTGTACAGGGGATCATGTTAGAAAAACCGCTGCCTATACACGGGTGATAATGGCACAGATGAAGAAAAACGGAGATTATCCGGAGATACTCACTGACGAGTTCATATCGGATGTTTCAAATTCGGCACCTCTCCATGATGTCGGAAAGATAAAGGTTTCAGATCTCATCTTAAATAAGCCGGGAAAGCTTACGGATGAGGAGTTTGAAGAAATGAAGAAGCATACCTTATACGGCAGGGAGGTAATAGAGCAGGCCATTAAGATAGTGCCGGATTCGGAGTATTTAAGGGAGGCACAGAATCTTGCCACCTACCACCATGAAAAGTGGAACGGAAAAGGGTATCCCAAGGGACTTTCGGGAGAGGAAATTCCTTTGTCTGCACGTATCATGGCTGTGGCGGATGTGTTTGACGCTCTGGTGTCAAGACGGAGCTATAAGGAACCTTTTTCTTACGAAAAGGCAAGGGATATAATAAGGGAGGATGCCGGAAGCCATTTCGATCCTGTCGTTGTCAAGGCTTTTTTGGATGCGGACGAAGAGGCAAGGCGTGTTTATGAGGCTCATTATGAAAATACGAGGGTAGAGCCGGGGGAGAGTTAAGCGTATATGAAAAAAGGAAGTCGGAAATTGGTCGGGTCGCATATCTCAAACAAGGAGCTGTTTACAAGGATCAGTAAATGGCAGGCTCTTCTTTTTCTGTTTATTCCCGTTAGCTTTATTATTATCATATTCTTAAATTTCAGGGTCATATACAATATCACGATGGAAAATATCAAAAACCGGGCGGAAGCCATGCTTTTGAAGTATTCGGTTAAGATGAACGATTATCTGGATGAGGGGGTAACCGTCCTTTTATCCATGTCCTATAATGTTGAGGACATGTTCAGGATAAATGCCTCTTCGGAAGAGATCCTGCAATACTTTATAAGAGAATCAGAGGCACTGGAGGCTGATTCTTTGATCAATTTTACCGGGATCTACGGATATGTGGAGGATGAATATATTGACGGATATCTGTGGGAGCCGGATGAGGATTATATTCCGACTAAGCGCCCGTGGTATACTGAAGCCGTAAAGCAGAACGGAGAGATAGCATATGTGGAGCCATATACGGATGCCATGACCGGTGATACCATTATGACTATGTCAAAGCTTCTGTCAGATAAAAAAAGCGTGATCGCGATCGATATAAAGATCAATGATATACAGGATATCACCGAAGCCCTGATAGATAAAGACGATGATACCGGAGAAGTAATAATAATAGATGACAGCGGAGCCGTAATAGCGCATTCGGATCGCGGAGAGGTCGGTAAGATCTATCTTGAAGCATCTGAAGATCCGGCAGCCCCCGTGATAGCCGAAAAGCTTCTTAAGGATGGACTTTTTGAATTCAGCATGCATGTGGATAATGATATTTATATGGTTTATGCGGGAGAACTCGGCGGCGGATGGTATATGCTGAGTATGACCGATGTAAAGAGGATGTTCGCAAGAATATTTTCTGCCATAGGAAACAGTCTTTTTCTCGGGCTGGCCGGTACGCTGGTGATATTATATACCATTCTTACGGTCATGAGAAGGCAGATAGAGATTGAGGATTTCAATATAGATCTTAAATCAGTTTCTTCGATCTACAGCTGTATGTATAAGATAAATCTTGCAAATGATACCTTTGAGGAGATAAGCTGCGCCTCGGACAAGATAGCTGTGCTTGTGGGGGATAGGAGAGAAAATGTCAGGGAGGTCATGAAGGCTTCGATCACCTTAAGGGTGGATGAAAGAACAAGGGAAGAGGTATTAAGATTTACGGATCTCGACTCTCTGGCAGAGCGCATGAAGGATACCGATACCTTAATCTGCGAATTTATGAGCATTGATCAGGTATGGGACAGGGCGAGATTCACGGCTGCCGAAAGAGATAAGAACGGTGTGTTAAAGACCGTGATATTTACCATTGAAGTCATCGATAAGGAAAAAAGAGACAGGGACAG
>JAGBOJ010000118.1 GCA_017633935.1 Lachnospiraceae bacterium
ACGGGATAGGGGTCATTCTGGACTGGGTACCCGCGCATTTCCCCAGAGATGCCCACGGTCTTGCCATGTTTGACGGCTCCCCGCTTTATGAATATGCCGATCCCAAAAAGGGCGAGCATCCTGACTGGGGTACAAAGATATTTGATTATGGCAAGAATGAGGTAAAGAATTTCCTTATAGCCAATGCAAATTACTGGATGAGGGAATTTCATATAGACGGACTCAGGGTTGACGCGGTGGCATCCATGCTTTATCTGGATTACGGAAAGCAGAGCGGTCAGTGGGTGGCAAATAAGTATGGCGGAAACAAGAATCTTGAGGCTATAGAGTTCTTTAAGCATCTGAATTCCGAAGTGCTGGGAGCTTTCCCCGGAGCTGTTATGATAGCCGAGGAATCTACGGCATGGCCGAAGGTTACCGGAAAGCCCGAAGATGACGGACTCGGATTTTCGTTTAAGTGGAATATGGGATGGATGCATGATTTCTGTGATTACATGAAGCTTGACCCGTATTTCAGAAAAGACAATCATTATAAGATGACCTTTGCGATGAGCTATAATTCGTCCGAGAATTATATTCTGGTCTTAAGTCATGATGAAGTGGTTCATCTGAAATGCTCGATGCTTATGAAGATGCCCGGATTTAAGGTTGACAAATTTGCAAACCTCAGGGCGGGTTACACTTTTATGTTCGGGCATTGCGGTAAAAAGCTTTTGTTTATGGGGCAGGAGTTTGCTCAGGAGAGAGAATGGAGTGAGGAAAGAGAGCTTGACTGGTACTGCCTTGAGGACCCTCTTCATGAGGGAATGAAGCAGTATATGGGAGATCTCCTTAAAATGTACAGAAAGTACCCTTCGCTCTGGGAATTTGACAATTCAAACGAGGGATTTAAATGGATCAATGCGGATGATACCGAAAAGAGCCTGTATTCATTTATAAGGATGAATTCCACCGGAAAGGACAATCTGATATTTGTTGTGAACTTTACGCCGATGAAGAGGGATGATTACAGGGTCGGGGTTCCGAAGCTCGGTAAATATACTCTTGTGCTGAACAGTGACGAGAAGAAATACGGAGGTACGGGGGTAGAGATCGCTGCGACACTTAAATCGGAAGATATTCCATGGGATAATCAGCCGTACTCCGTACAGTTTCCTCTTCCGCCTTTCGGTGCGATCGTTCTGAAATTCTGATATGGTCTGTAAGAGGGGTTGATACTGACCCCTCTTTTTTTTGAAAAAACTGCCGATAAAAATAATATGATGACACGGATGTCTAAATAATTCGGCACGGAAGCCCTTTAGGTATAACCTTATCATGGGGGCGTAATTTATGAAGATTGATTTTTCCCAACTGGAACTAAATAAGGCTGAGGCAATGCCTCAGATATCCAATGCCGGTAAAAAGCAGCATTTAAGCGCTGCACAGATACAGGCAGGGGGTGTTTTTACGGATATAGGCTCCAATGCTTTGGATAACCTTCATGCGTACAGTAAAAAAAGCCGTTCGGCAGCAGAGAAGATAGCTTCTGTCGAGACGCATAACGAACAACTGAACCGTAATTATATGGCTGTCATGGCCAATACGATGTCGAAGGATGATTTTAAGGAACTTGTCGAAAAGGGATATGCGCCCGGGCAGATGCAGCCGAAGGACGCAGTCAATTCCCTTGACAGGATGAAGGTAAAGCTTGCCGAGGCAGGTGTTGAAGTGGCCGGTTACACTGATACCGTATCAAATAAAGAAGCGTCCAAGATCACAGGGTCACAGGTCAGAGCCAATAAGATCACAGGAAATAACGTTACAGAGGCTGCTTTGCAGTCTGAAATACCTACTGAGGAGGAAATAGAAAAAAGCCTTGAAAAAGCGGATCTTCCGGTGACCGATGATAATATCAAAGATATAAAAAACGCTTTTGAGATCGCTTCACAATTAAAGCCGCTGAGCGAGGCAGGCATGGTCTATATGGTGGAAAACGAGATGGAGCCAACGATAGAGAATGTGTATGAAGCACAGTTTTCGACAGGCGGTTCATCAGCCTCGGGAAGAGCCGGATATTTCTATGAGGGAACCGGATACCTTTCGGCAGCGGCGGATACAACTGCCGATATGCAGGATGAAATGATCAGGCATCAGATAGAAGAGGTCATAAAAGAAGCGGGCTTTGAGGTTAATGGGAAGACTGAAACCGATGCGGGATTTCTGATCGAAAAAGGGATACCCCTGACAAAGGATACGCTGCAGCTTTATTCGGATATAAAAGATATGGATATCAGGGCGGATATTGCTGAAATGACGGATGCCATAGCTATGGGAAAGAGACCAAGGGATGCGTATCTTATAAAGGATTACAGAAATATAAAGCAGCAGAGACAGCTTAAAGAAACAGAGCTTGCCATGACGCATGAGGCAAACAGGAAGCTTCTGAAATCTGATTATGAGATAGATACCTCAAAACTTGAAAATGAGGTGGAAGCTCTTAAAAAGGATGAAAAGGCGGTATGGGATCTTTTGGATGAAACCATGCTCGCAAAAGAAGAGATAGGGAAAGCTCCGGCTGAGCTAATATCAAGAACCGCATTTTTCGGACAGAAAACAGATTTCTTTTTAACTGTTACGGACCGCGATTATCTGACGCTTTCGGACCTTAAAGATGAAAGCGCGGTGCTGAGCCGTAAATACGAAGCTATGGAGGCAACCTACGAGGCGGTAGGCACAGAGGTGAGGGCGGATCTGGGAGACAGCATTAAGAAAGCATTTAACAACGTTGACTTACTTATAAAGGAGACCGGACTTGAGATAAGTGATGAAAACAGGAGAGCGGTAAGGATCTTGGGCTACGGCTCAATGGAAATCAGTAAAGAAAATGTCGACAGGGTGAAGGAGGCAGACGGAAAGGTTAATGACATGATAAAGCTTCTTACTCCCAAAAATGTTCTGAAGCTTATCAGGGAAAATGTAAATCCTCTGAGCATGAATATCGATGAACTGAATGAAAGGCTTTTTGCATATGAGGAGCAGGCTGAGGAGCAGGAGCTGAAATTTGCGCAGTATCTGGTGAAAATGCGGAATTCGGGTGAAGTGGATGAAAAGGAGGCCGCATCCTATATAGGTATCTACAGATTTATAGACAGGCTCAATAAAACCGACGGAGCGGCAATAGGGAGCTTATTAAATCAGAATGCGGAGCTTTCGGTTAAAAATCTTCTTACCGCGATGAGGACATCAAGGCGGGGACATATGGATTTCCTGATAGATGAGAGCTTTGGCGGTGTTGACGCAGTGGCTGATGAGACGATACTTAAGATAGATACGCAGATCAGCACGGCCTTTGCCGGAGAGTATTATGAGGAGGAGGCCCGGAAATTTGCGGAGGCAGCCAAGGCCGAAGAAAGGATATACAGGCTGTTTGAGGAGGCAAATATTGAGCCGAATGCGGATGATATCAATGCGGCAGCGGAGCTTTTAAGTGCAGGAGGAAGCTTCTTTAAGAATCTCTTTTCAAAAAATGACGGGGAAAAGACCGATCGCCTGAAAAAAGCGGCTGATAAGGCATATGAGGCGCTTGACGATCCGGAGGAGTTTTCTGAAGCATATGATGAAATGGTAAATGAAGAGATCATAGCGGCATTTGAGGGAGAGAGGCTTGACATCAGGATACTTCAGACGACCAACAGGGTGACTGCGATACAGAAGAGTCTTTCCGAAACCGAAAACTATCAGGTGCCTGTGGAGATAAACGGCGAGATAACTTCAATAAATCTTCAGATAAGGCATGGCGAAAATCGCGGAAGTGTCGATATATATTTTGAGAGCGGAGAATTCGGGTTCGTATCGGCTTCGTTTTCGATAACCGGAAACGCGACCACAGGGATCGTGGTATGCGGCAGAAATGCCGGTTACGCATATGTTAATGAACACAAAGAAGAATTGTTGAACGCTATGTCGTTTGATGAAAGAACGGTCACAATGGATGTGATCAGAGCGGACGAACGGATAAGTGATCGTCCTGTAGGTGCCACGGATGGCGAAAGAACAGAAACTGCCGTATTATATAAAACGGCCAAGGCATTTATAGGAGGATTTATTTATGAAGATCAACAGTAATATCACGGCTTATACGACAAATAATGCATATCTGATAAACGAGAGACGTCTTTCCGGCGCTTCTGCAAGGCTGTCCAGCGGTTCCAAGATAAATAAAGCAGGTGACGATCCGGCAAATTACGCTATCGGAAGCAAGATGAGAGCCCAGCTTGAGGCTCTTGATAAGATAAAGACCAATGCTACCACGGGATCATCCGTTGTAGAGACGGCGGAGTCCGCGGTTACCGAGATCCAGTCCATGATCCAGAGAATGAGTGAGCTTGCGATAAAAGCAGCAAACGGAACAATGTCTTCGTCTGACAGATCGATGATCCAGGAAGAGGTTGACCAGCTTAAAGACGAGATTTCCAGAATAAGCAGTACGACAGAGTTTAACAGCATGACTTTACTGGACGGAGGATTTGAAAATAAAGGGTATTGCAGAAATGTTGCCTCAGTCAAGGTCGAGCAATATTCGGATCAGACATCTGCGGGCACATATTCCATGAAGCTTTCCTACAAGGAAGGCTACAGCTTAAGCAGCTATGGGGTGTCAGGTGATGTGTATGATGTTTTCGGAACAATATATCCGAAGATATCGGATGTGGAATATGATGAGGGGACTGGTGAATACAGTGTTACGGTCTCTTCCGAAAGTGAAGGGGGAGCCGTTACCTCCAGAACGTATACCATGTCAAAAACCGAGCTGGATACAAATAAAGGAAAAATGACTTTTTCGGATACCAAGGATGCGTCAAAGAAAATCACGCTTGAGTTCGATAAGGTTTACAAATACACGGTAAGTGATGGTGCCGATATGGGAACAGACGGAATAAAGGGTGCCAGTGATCTCTTCGGACAATTAACCGATCCCGGGCGGGCATACTATACCACCACCAGAACAGTCAATAACGAGGATTATGTTACAGTGACTTCAAAGAACGGATCGGAAGTGACGCTTAAGATCACGGACAGGGAGAATACTTCAAAAGAGGGTTCGGAAGTGGATCTTACGATAGAGCTCACCGGACAGGGGGCTATGAGGCTGCAGGTCGGCGTGGATGAAGGAGAAGTACTCGATCTTTCGATACCGGAGATGAGCCTTTCAAAAATGCACATAGACGATCTGGATATGTCCAATGAGAAAAATGCCACTAAAGCGATCAATTCCCTTGAATACGCGCTTGATTATGTGAGCTCGGCAAGGTCAAAGCTGGGAGCGTATGAGAACCGGCTTGATAATACGATATCCTTCGTAAACGCTTCCGATGAGGCGCTGACAACGTCTTATTCCAGAATAGCGGATACGGATATGGCTGAAGAAATGACGGATTATACCAATCTTCAGGTTCTGACACAGGCCGGAATGTCGATGCTGGCGCAGGCAAACGAATTTCCCCAGCAGGCACTTCAACTGCTGCAGTAAGCAGTCTGCCGATAAGGCAGATCACGGAAAAAGGAGGATCAGCATATGACTCCCGAAATGAAACAGGAATATACGAGAAGGATCACATCCGCAAACCGTACGGGTATCATAGTTATCACTTATGAGATCGCGCTCGGATATTTGGCGGATGCCAGAGAGGCGGCAAAAAACGGGGATAAGGAGGCCTGCAGGCTGGAGATAAAGCGCGCGGGAAAATGCGTGGAGGAGCTTTTGGGTGCATTGAACTATGATTATGCGATATCGCTGAATCTGATGAGAATATATAATTATGTGCTTGAATGTTTCCGGCAGGCATCCTATTCGATGGATATGAGTAAGCTTGATGAGCCGGAAAGCATACTTGGACGATTAAAAAAATCTTTCGGGGAAGTTGCAAAGACCGATACCTCGGGACCGATGATGAGCGGGGCGGATGAAGTATATGACGGACTTACCTACAACGCAAAGGGAAGAACAAATCTTAATACATTTAAACCGAGATGACAGCAGCATGAGCTGTTGCAGAACGATCTGAAGGTTTACAAAAAAAACAGGCGGCGGATATTTCGCCGCTGTTTTCGTTGTTCTTGTCAAAAACATACTGGTGGTGTATAATTACCATAATTTTTAAATTCGGTTATGAGGCGGTCTTACTGTAAGAAATGAAGGGTGTATTTGGTTACGAAGGCAAATTTTTTGCTTTTATGGATAAAGTGGGGAGTCTGTTTTGGCTCAATCTGCTCACGATCATCTGCAGTATTCCGGTCTTTACGGCAGGAGCGTCCATAACAGCCTGCTATTATGTGACTCTTAAGATGGTAAGGGATGAAGAAGGCTATATTACAAAAAGTTTCTTTAAGTCTTTTAAGCAGAATTTCAGACAAAGTACCGTGATATGGCTGATCACTCTTTTACTCGGACTTGTCTTTTTTGCGGACTATCGTCTGCTTAATTTGAAGGATGCAAACGGCGGGCCGGTCGTTCCTTTTTCTAATTTTATATTTATAGTAGTGGGCGCGGTGGCGATAGTGTGCCTGCTGATTAATATTTATGTGTATCCGGTACTGGCCAAATTTGACAATACAATAAAAAATACCGTAAAAAACGCCTTTTTTATGAGTATCCTGAATCTGCCGAAGACCATCATGCTCGTTGTCATAAATGCGATATTTCCGGCACTGTTCATTCTTCCTGTGACTACCGGAAAAGCTTTATGGCTCATACTTGTCGTGCTGTGTTTCGGGGTATCTGCAAATGCCTATTTTTGCTCACTGCTGTTTGTGGGGATTTTTGATAAATATATTTCCGATGAGGTTCCTGAAAACAGGGATGAAGTAATAACAGATCGGGATACGGGCAGCAGTAAATAAAAAAACAGGGAGAAGTATCAGTTACTATGGGTGATATCAAAAATGTTTCTAAATTGAGTATGCTGCAGTGGGTACTGCCTGCCGTCGCTCTGCTTATCTTTATGATCGTATCCTTAAATTATGCACAGATGGATGTGAAAAGTAACGCACTTTCGGACACATATAATAATATGAGCGATTATGCGGCAGAGCTGGGTTCCGAATTGAGATTACATATGAAGAGCGTGCAGAGCCGCGCAACGGCACTTGCAGATATCGCAGGTGATATTTCGGATTTGAACACAAGCGGGCAGGATTTTGCAAAGAAATACATAGGCGGGGTCTCAAGCGGAGCATCGGAAGCCGGAGGATATCTGGTTGATGTGCATGGAAAGGGATTTGATTCTGAAGGCAATGAGGCAGATGTATCCGAGACAGAGTTTTTTAAGCATGCCAGCGAAAAAGAAGCGGTCATTACAGATATATACGGAGATGGTGTTAAATATACGGCATCTGCCATTGCTCCGGTAAAAGAGGGGGAAGCAGTGACCGGTTATGTGATACTCAACATAAATACCAAGTGCTTTGAGTCACTTCCGCTCACATCCAAATTCAACGGCAGAGCGGAGTATATGCTGGTAAAGTCCGATGGTACGGTTACAAGCGTTACCGGAGAAAACCTTCTCGGAAAGGGCGAAAATATCGTGGATAATTCCGTGATGGAGCTTAGCAAGGAAACCACCGGCACAAAGATGGCCCGTAATCTGGAAAACGGGAGAAGCGGAGTCGTGGCCTGTTCGGTCAAGGGTGAAAACTATTATCTTGTTTACAAGAGCACGAAATTCAACGGGTGGTATGTATGCATCCTTGTGACGGAAAGCTATGTGAGCGGGCAGGTGGCGAGGTACGGCGATATAATGAAGAGCCTTATCACACGCATTGTGGTATCAATGGTTCTGTTTTTCATTATAATAATAGCGATAAATGTTATAGGAAGAGCAGTATACAGTAAGCAGAGCGCGGATCTTAAGGATAAGGCCGAGACCGACCTGCTGACCGGACTTCTGAACAAAATCTCAACCGAAAAATATATCCAGGACTATCTTGAGGGAGAAGGCAAGGACAAAAAGGCCATGTTTTTCCTGCTCGATATAGATAATTTTAAGAAGATCAACGATACGATGGGACATGCTTTCGGTGATGAGGTACTTGCCACCTTAGGAGAAAAGATATCTACCGAATTCAGGGCGACGGATATATTCGGAAGGATAGGCGGAGATGAATTCGTGGTTTTCCTGAAGGATATAAAGACGGATGAGATCAGGGACAGGGAAGCGGCAAGGGTGGCCGAGTTCTTTAAGAATTTTAAGGCCGGGGAATACGTGAAGTATTCGGCCACGGCCAGTATAGGTGCGGCTATGTATCCCAAGGACGGCACCAGCTTTGAAACTCTTTATAAGGCAGCGGATCAGGCTGTGTATCAGGCAAAGCGTCACGGCAAGAATCAGCTTGCTTTTTACAAGCAGGAGGCGGAAGGCAATGTGCAGGACAGCTCCCTTAAAGATGACTGATCAGAGTGTGGAAATCTTGAACAATATATTTTCATAATTTTGTTGATTTGTGGTATTGGAAAAAGGGAGTTGCTTTGTTATACTGTTTTGCGTAAACATCGCATTTGGCGAATATATATTCAGGATATGTAAACAGGAGGAAATGTAAAACATGGCAGGATTATCGTTAAAAAATGTCTGTAAGGTTTATCCGAATGGGTTCGAGGCCGTAAAAGATTTTAATCTTGAGATTCAGGATAAGGAATTCATCATCTTCGTTGGTCCTTCGGGTTGCGGAAAGTCGACAACTCTTCGTATGATAGCCGGACTTGAGGAAATCTCTTCGGGTGAGCTGAAGATAGGCGACAGGGTAGTAAACGATGTAGAGCCCAAAGACAGAGACATAGCGATGGTTTTCCAGAACTACGCTCTTTATCCTCATATGTCGGTATATGACAATATGGCATTCGGTCTTAAACTGAGGAAGGTTCCCAAGGATGAGATCGATAAGATGGTTAAGGAAGCAGCAAAGATCCTTGACCTTACGGCACTTCTTGACAGAAAGCCCAAGGCTCTTTCGGGTGGTCAGAGACAGCGTGTTGCTATGGGACGTGCTATAGTCCGTAATCCTAAGGTATTCCTTATGGATGAGCCTCTTTCAAACCTTGATGCAAAGCTTCGTGTACAGGTGAGAATTGAGATCGCAAAGCTTCATCAGAAGCTGGGAACCACGATCATATATGTTACGCATGACCAGACCGAGGCTATGACGCTTGGTACAAGGATCGTAGTTATGAAAGACGGAGTGGTACAGCAGGTGGACACCCCTCAGAATCTTTACGAGAAGCCCGGAAACCTTTTCGTGGCAGGCTTCATGGGATCACCTCAGATGAACTTCCTCGATGCCGTATGCGAAGTAAACGGCGACAAGGCATTCTTGAAGGTTGCAGGACGCAGCATACCGCTTCCTCCCGCTAAATCAAAGAAGCTTATCGAAGGTGGTTATGACGGAAAGACAGTTACATTCGGAATCCGTCCCGAAAATGTATATGACTCGGAAATGACGATCAATACTCTTCCTCAGGAAGCGGTATTTGAATCTACAATCAAGGTATACGAGCTTCTTGGTGCAGAAGTGTTCCTGTACTTTGATCTTGAGGAGTTCCCGATCACGGCTCGTGTTGATCCCAGAACGACAGCAAGACCCGGAGATACGGTCAAGTTCGCAATGGATGTAGAAAAGATTCATGTATTTGATAAAGAGACATCACAGACTATTACGAACTAAATGATGAGATATCTTAAAGGCGGGACTTATAAGTCCCGCCTTTTTTTATGATTAGGAGTATGAAATGCAGAACGAACATGAGAAGCTCACAGAAAGCGATGTAAAGAAGATCGAGGCTGAAATAGAGGATCGTAAATTAAATATAAGAAAACAGCTCATAAAGGAAGTTCAGGAGGCGAGAGCCCAGGGTGACCTGAGCGAGAACTTTGAATATTATGCTGCAAAAAAGGCAAAGAATGAAAATGAGAGCCGTATCAGCTATCTTGAAAGGATGCTGAAAAATGCCGAGATAATCTCGGATAAATCAAAAGACAACGAGGTGGGGATCAATAACCGTGTGACGGTCTATTTTGAAGAGGATGACGAGGAGCAGACATTTAAGATAGTGACATCGATCCGCGGTAATTCGATGAAAAATATGATAAGCAATGAATCTCCGATAGGAAAAGCCATTATGGGTAAAAAAGTCGGAAGCCGGGTAAAGATAAAGGTTAACGACAGTTACAGTTATTATGTGGTGATCAGATCCATAGAAAAGACGACAGATGACGATGAAGATGAGATAAAGAAATTTTAGGCGTTCTGTACGGCGCTTTCAAGGGCGGATATGATGCTGTCTTTAGAGAGGGAATTCAGAGTCCGGGCTGTCTCAAGCAGTCCGGATATTTTTGAGCTCTCGCCCGAATCGGTATATATATCTGCCAGAAGCAGATAATTTTTTTTGACATCGGTGCCGATGCTTATTCCGTATTCAAAAAGCTGTCTGGCTTCACTTTTGAGTCCGAGGTTCAGATATGCCTCCGCAAGTCTGGCGATATTCTGTACAAGCCTTGTATAATTCATATCGCAGGTAATGAGAAAATTTATATTGGCGGCTCCGTAGGTGAGCTTTAAGTCGGTGTTGGATATTCCGGTGAAGTTCAAAATCTTTTTATCGGCCAGTACACGGATGTTTTCCTGCATTTCGGATATTTCGGGGCTGTCGGTTGTTATATCAAGAGGAAGCTCTTCAACCGGAACATCTATATAGGACATATCATCCAAAGACTTTGCGGGTGTAAGGTCGGCTCGGCGTTCTTTTTCCCAAAAATCACGGTTCGGGTCATAATTCTTTGAAGAACGGCTCATAAATATCTTGAAAATCAGAGCAACAACTACTATTATAATAAAAACAGGAAAAGGCTGCATAATGTTTCCTTTCAGGAGGTTATGAAAAAATGATCTTTAATTGGTTCCAGGGTAAAAACCGCAAAGTGTTTACCGGGGTGATCATCGCAATACTTGTACTTGCGCTTGTGGTGCCGATATGTGCAAGCTTTATCTTATGACATCCATAGTTTATCATAAAAAACAATATGTAGATAGTATATATAAGAGGGATATATTATGAAAAAATTATTCGGTGCGATTCTGTGCGCTGTGCTTATGACGGTATCCGGCGTGCCGGTTTTTGCCCAGACCACAAATGATATCTTAAACGGTGCCGGGGCAGGAGCCGGAACGATGAGTTCAACCGTACAGGATACGGTCGAGGATCAGTCGGAAACTTCATCTGCTACGGGAAGCGGTGCGGTCGTTCCCGTATCGCAGACAGCTTCTTATACGGAAAATGATGTGATAAAGAACGGGGTATTTGCGGGACCCATTGAGCTTTCCGGAATGACGGCTTCAAATGCCGAATCCGCCATAAGGCAGTATATAGGGGAACTGGCACAGACAAATATCACGCTGAGTATGCCAAATGAAAAATCCGTAAATGTTACCGCGAGGGATCTCGGACTTGTATGGGATAATACAGGGATCATAGATGAGGCGATGTCTCTGGGGAAAACCGGTAATATAATAAAAAGATTTAAGGACATATCCGATCTTAAGCGTACCAATAAGGTGTTCCCGATCGAGGTGTCCGTTGATGACGCAACTGTCAGACAGGTACTTACCGAGCAGTGTGCGGTTTATGATTCTCCGGCAGAGGATGCCACCCTGAAACGTGAGGATGGATCTTTTATCGTGGAAGGCGGGCACACCGGTACAAAGCTGAATGTGGAATCCTCCGCGAAGGTGATCAGGGATTATTTTACAAGCTCCTTCAACGGTTCAGGCGCTACGCTTGAGATGGTAGTGGAAACAGACTATCCTCAGGGAGATCCCGAGACACTTTCAAAGGTCAAGGATGTGCTGGGTACATTTACCACAAAATTTACATCATCCGGTAAAGACAGGGTAACGAATGTGTCAAACGGATGCTCTCTTGTAAACGGAAGAACGGTGTACCCCGGACAGCAGATATCGGTGCTTGATTGCATCACTCCTTTTACCGAAGAAAACGGATATGCACTTGCGGGTTCATACTTAAACGGAGTTGTTGTCGAAAGCTTCGGAGGGGGTATCTGCCAGGTCAGCACCACACTGTATCAGGCGGTTTTAAGAGCAGAGCTGCAGGTGGATGAAAGACATAACCATTCCATGGTCGTAAATTATGTGGATCACTCGGGAGATGCCGCTATTGCCGAAAGCAGCGGCAAGGACTTTAAGTTCACAAACAATTCGGAATATCCTATTTATATAGACGGTTATACATCACCGGAAAAAACGATCACCTTTACGATATACGGAGTGGAGACAAGACCTTCAAACCGTTCTCTTGAATTTGAAAGTGTGGATCTGGAAACAACCGAGCCGGTGGGAGAAAAGGTGGTGGCCGATTCTTCGCAGCCTGCTGGATACGCAAAAGGCCAGTCGGCTCATGTTGGATATAAATCCGAATTCTGGAAGATCGTTAAGGAAAACGGACAGGAGACGGACAGGGTAAAGGTCAATTCAAGTACCTATAAGGCTGTACCGGCAACGCTTACGATGGGAACTGCGACCAGTAATCCCGTGACATCCTCTGCGATAAGCTCTGCTATAGCAACACAGTCGATAGATTATTGCAAGGCTGTGGCGGCATCGGTCAAGATGGATGGCGGAGCGTCGGCGCTTGCACAGCAGGCGGCTCTGGCGGCATTACCTGCGGATGTTGAGGTAGCCGCGGAAAACACTGCGACGGATCAGCCCCAGACCGTAACTCCGGAAGCGACACAGTGAAAAGGGGAGTATCGGTTCTTATCATGACCGGATATGCAGGTCTGGCAGGTACGGCAATGCTGCTTAACAGAAAAAAAAATGAGCTTGAAGGCAGATTTTCCAAACCGTTTCTCGAGAGGACGGCAAAGCTTGGTGCGGAAGGCGGCGGAGAAAGGGCAGGGGCCGTTGCACTGAAAAACGGTGCCGAATGTGTTTTTGAAGTTGGAGAAGACGGGGTATTTGCGGGATTATGGACATTTGCCTGTTACTTGGAAAGAGGGATCAGGGCAGATATAAGAAGGATACCGATAAAGCAGGAAACCATTGAGATAGCAAATCATCTTGATGTGAATCCGTACGAGATTTCTGGAAAGGGAGCCTATCTTATATCCGCAAAGCCGGACAGAAAAGAGATCATAATAAACGGTCTTATGCAAAACAAAATAAACGCTGTGTGCATCGGGGAATTAAACGACGGGAACGACAGGGTCTTACTTAACGGGTCATCAAGACGTTTCCTTACCCCGGTGTCGCGGATAGAGGATGAAAAGAAACTCAGGGAGACTCAAAAAAACCAGAGAGGTGTTAACTGATGGAAAATAATACAAAAAAGGAACTCAGACTAAGGATATTAAGGACTATAGAACATGAGGGAAGAGTGGACTTGGGCCAGCTTGCGGTCAGGCTCGGAGTTGAGGAGACAGATGTGGCAAACGAGATGTCGGATATGGAAAAAGAAGGCATCATCTGCGGATATCATACTCTGATAGACTGGGACAAGACTGATGAGCAGAAGGTTACGGCGCTTATAGAGGTCAGAGTCACTCCGCAGAGAGGACAGGGCTTCGATGTCATTGCCGAGAGGATATATAAGTACTCCGAAGTGGATTCGGTATATCTGATCTCGGGCGGATTTGACCTTATGGTGATAATGGAGGGCAGCACATTAAAGGAAGTGTCGAGATTCGTTACGGAAAAGCTTTCGACGCTGGAATCGGTATTAAGCTGTGCCACGCACTTTATTCTGAGGAAATACAAGATAAACGGAACGATCCTTGCAAAACAGTATGAGGATGAAAGGATGCTGATCACGCCATGAGAGACCCAATAGCAAAAAGGGTTCAGGATATGAAGCCCTCGGGTATCAGAAAATTTTTTGATATAGTAAGTGAACGGAAGGATGCGATCTCGCTCGGTGTAGGTGAGCCGGATTTTGATACGCCCTGGCATATAAGGGATGAAGGTATTTATTCCCTTGAAAAGGGCAGGACTTTTTATACCTCAAATTCCGGACTTTTGGAGTTGAGACGGGAGATATGCAATTATCTTAAAAGTCATTATGATTGTGAATACGAATCCAAAGGAGAGGTTCTTATTACTGTCGGAGGAAGTGAAGCCATAGATATCGGTTTAAGGGCGCTGCTTGAACCGGGTGAAGAGGTGATCATTCCGCAGCCGAGCTATGTGTCGTATGAGCCCTGTACGGTCATGGCCGGAGGAGTCCCTGTGATAGTGGAGCTTGAGGAAAAGGACGAATTCAGGCTCACACCCGAAAAGCTCCTGTCTGCTGTCACGGATAAGACAAAGGTACTCATACTTCCGTTTCCCAATAATCCCACCGGAGCGATAATGGAAAGAGGGGATCTTGAGAAGATCGCCTGGATAATTAAGGAGAAAGATCTTTTTGTGCTGAGTGATGAGATATATTCGGAGCTTTCTTATAAAGAGGGGCATGTATCGATCGCGTCGCTTCCCGGTATGAAGGAAAGGACGATTCTTATAAACGGTTTTTCCAAGGCTTTTGCCATGACCGGATGGAGACTGGGTTATGCCTGCGGACCGGAAAATATCATCAGTCAGATGACCAAGCTTCATCAGTATTGTATAATGTGTGCGCCCACTACAAGCCAGTATGCCGCAGTTGAGGCATTAAAGCACGGAGACAGGGATGTGGAGAAGATGCGGGAGTCCTATAATGAACGCCGCAGGTTCCTGATGCATGAGTTCAAGGAGATGGGACTGCAGTGTTTTGAACCGTACGGGGCATTTTACGTATTCCCGAGTATAAAAAAATTCAATATGACATCTGATGAATTTGCAATAAAGCTATTGGAGAAAAAGAATGTGGCAGTAGTGCCGGGTACCGCGTTCGGTGATTGCGGCGAAGGCTTTTTGCGTATATCCTATGCATATTCAATAGATAATCTTAAGACGGCGATAGACCGTATAAAAGAATTTATTTCGGAGCTTGAAGAATGCTGATGATCGTTATTTCCCTTATTATCACGATATATGCGTATCTGCTGATCCGTTTCGGGATACATATGTTTCAGCAGAACGGCTACAAAAATAAAGTACACCTTAAATGGATAAGACAAAATCTCATAAGGCTGTATAAAGGCGCACTGAGCACAAAGCCAACAAAAAAGCCGCTGGTCTATACACCGAGGGTTATAAGGCTTTTTGTGACAGTGGTGCTTTTGTTCGTGATATGCTGTATTTTAAACAGATATTTCGGAAATAAATACAGCCTCCTTATAATGGTCATCATCTATACTTTCATACTCGGACCTTTTCTGCCGATAATAGGCAATATTATCAATTATCCGGTCGAAAAACACATAAGCAACGGATTTATAAGATCTGCAAAGCAGAAGCTGGCCATGAGTCCTGAACTTACTGTGATAGGTATAACCGGTTCATACGGAAAGACCAGCGTAAAATTCTATCTGGATACACTGCTTGCCACTAAGTACGAGGTGCTTACAACTCCCGAGAGCTACAATACTCCGATGGGAGTCGTAAAGACCATAAACAATTCCCTGCGGCCGACGCACCGGATATTCCTTTGTGAGATGGGAGCCAGAAATGTGGGCGATATAAAGGAATTGTGCGACATAGTACACCCGAAGCACGGGATCATCACATCGATAGGGGCGCAGCATCTGGAGTCATTTAAGACACAGGAAAACATAACGAATACGAAATTTGAACTGGCGGACGCCATCGGCAGTGACGGATTTCTTTTTCTCAATTATGACAATGAATTTATTTCACAGCACAATAAAAATGAAAATGCGGTCACTTATTCGATAAAAGGCAAAGGCAGGTACAATGCTTCCGATATCACGACTTCGGTTAAGGGCACCGCTTTTACGGTGACTGCTCCGGATGGTGAGACCGCTGAGTTTTCGATGAAGCTCATCGGAGAGCATAATGTTACGAATGTGCTTGGTGCGATTGCGGTATCAAATACACTTGGAATACCTCTTGAGGATCTTAAGATACCGGTAAAGCGGTTAAAGAGCGTGGCGCACAGAATGGAGCTGCTTGAGAAAAACGGGGTAACGATAATAGACGATGCATATAACTCAAATCCTGCGGGGGCAAAGGCGGCGCTCGATACTCTTGCCATGTTTAAGGATTCCACAAAGATACTTATAACTCCCGGAATGGTGGAGCTGGGTGAAAAGGAATATGAGTTAAATAAGATATTCGGTACTCAGGCTTCAGACAGTGCCGACTATATAATCCTTGTCGGTGAAAAGCAAACCGAAGCCATAGCATCGGGAGTAAAGGAAGCGGGATTTGATGAAAAAAAGCTTATGATCGCCGAGAGCTTTACGGATGCGATGAGCAGGGTATATTCGATTTCCGGCGAGCGGCATAAGGTGCTGCTGATCGAAAATGATCTGCCGGATAATTACGATAAATAGGAACCGGATACCGGTCAGGAGAGGATGGGAAAATGAAAATAAGAGTAGCGGTTATATTCGGCGGACGCTCCGTCGAGCATGAAGTGTCGATCATATCTGCACTGCAGGCAGCGGCTAATATGGATACGGAGAAATATGATATCATACCGGTATATCTGAGCAAAGAAAACGAGATGTATACCGGCGATAAGATCGGCGATATAGAAGCATATAAGGATATCAAAGCACTGGTCTCATCTTCGACAAAGGTGACAGTCATCAATGAGAGCGGCAGATATTATATTGTAAATTATCCCTTAAAAAAATTCGGAGGAAACATCAAACAGGAAATAGATATAGTCTTTCCGATCGTGCATGGTACAAACGTGGAGGACGGGACTCTTGCCGGATACATCAAAACCCTCGGGATACCATTTGTCGGCTGCGATGTCACATCATCCGCGGTAGGAATGGATAAATACATAATGAAGACTGTATTTAAGGATAACGATATACCTGTTCTTAACTGTGTAAGGTTCAGCATAGCCGATTACAGGGACATTGACGGTATAATAAAGAAAACTGAAGACAAGCTTGAATATCCTGTCATAGTAAAGCCTGTAAATACAGGATCTTCCGTTGGTATAAGCATAGCGAAAAACAGGGATGAGCTGACGGATTGTGTTGACATGGCGTTTACCTTTGCAAATACGATACTTATAGAAAGGGCTGTGGAAAATCTTCAGGAGATAAACTGCTCCGTACTGGGGGACAGTGAAAACGCAAGGGCATCACTTTGTGAAGAGCCCTTTCATTCAAAAGAGATCCTCAGTTACGAGGATAAGTATTTAAGCGGCGGCAAGGGCAAAAAGGGGAGCGGAGCATCAAAGGGAATGGCTTCGGTGCAAAGACGTATACCGGCTGAGATCCCGGATGAAATGACCGCAAAGATCAGAGAGCTTTCCGTAAAAGCGTTTAAGGCGCTTGACTGCTGCGGAGTGGTCAGATTTGACTTTATGATCGATAAGGACAGCAATGAACTGTTCTTAAACGAGATAAATACAATCCCGGGTTCACTGGCTTTTTACCTGTGGGAGCCCGAGGGACTTGAATATAAGACCATGCTGAGTGAACTGATAGAACTCGGACTCAAGAGAGCCAGAGATGAAAAGAGAGTAATGTTCTCGTTTGAGACCAATATATTGAATCAGGCATCGTTTAAAGGAACCAAAAAATAAGATTTCATTACTCTGTCAAAAATGACGGGCGAATCAATGAATGAAAAATGACCGGCACCTTCAAGCCTTACAAGTCCGGAGCCTTCTATCAGGCTTTCCATCAGTTCACCGTCTGAAAGCGGGGTGGCCGTGTCCGCGGTGCCCCATATCAAAAGGGTTTCGGCTTTGATATTACCGATGATATCAGTCAGATCCTCGTTTACGGCTTTTACCAGACACATGCGCATAAGGGGAGAAGCGCTTCTGTAATCGGCGGAGCCGTGAGTATTCCGATATTCTTCCAACTGTTTTTCGGTCATGAACTTCTTTGCAAGCTTAAAAAGCTTCTGCTTTCTTTCGGCAGACCGTGAAGGTCTGTGCCTTATACCGGCAGCATCTATAAGAACGATCTTTTTAACCTCAAACGGAAGAGATGGTCTGTTCAGCAGCTTTATGATGATCCTGCCCCCGAAGGAATGACCCGCTAGTGAAAGGCTTTTGATACCGAGAGCTTCAATGAAGGCGATCACAAAATCCGCAAATCCATCCACATCCCATGCATCGGGAGGTTCGGGTGTGTCTCCGGTAAAGCCGGGGAGATCCAAAAGGATAACCCTGTAGGCTGATGAAATGGTATCAGCCACACTTTTATACAGGCTGCGGCGGGCGGCCCACCCGGGAAGTATGAGGACATAATCCCCCTTTTCACCGATCACGTCATAATAAGTTTCTATTCCGTTTATCAAAATTTTCATAAAAATATAATAACATAGTTTTGTTGAAATTTCAGCCGTTTAGCACTACAATATAAATATCATGTGTGTGATGAGCAACACACGGAGAAGTATAAATTTCTTAAATGTAAAAGGAGGAACTAAAATTGCAGAACATTCCAGAAGTAAAAATCGGTATCGTAGCGGTATCAAGAGACTGTTTTCCCGAGGAGCTTGCGGTAAACAGGAGGAAGGCGCTTGTTGAGGCCTATAAAAAGAATTACAATGCATCGGATATCTATGAGTGCCCCATATGTATAGTTGAAAGTGAGATACATATGTGTCAGGCTCTTGAGGATATCAAGAAGAACGGATGTAACGGACTTGTGGTATATCTTGGTAACTTTGGTCCCGAAATATCCGAGACTCTTCTTGCAAAGCATTTTGACGGTCCTGCCATGTTCGTGGCAGCAGCAGAGGAAAGCCAGAATGATCTTTCCGACGGCAGAGGAGATGCATATTGCGGTATGCTGAATGCAAGCTATAATCTTGCGCTCAGGAATGTAAAGGCATATATTCCCGAGTATCCCGTAGGGACCGCTGAGGAATGCGCAAAGATGATAAATGAGTTCGTTCCTTTCGTAAGAGCGGTTGACGGATTAATGAATCTCAAGGTTATATCATTCGGACCCAGACCTCTTAACTTCCTTGCCTGCAATGCGCCGATAAAGCAGCTTTACAATATTGATGTCGAGATAGAGGAGAATTCGGAGCTGGATCTGTTCGAATCATTCAACAATCATGCAGACGATAAGAGGATTCAGGATGTTGTGGCAGATATGACCAAGGAGCTCGGCTCCGGAAACAAGATCCCCGAGATCCTTCCCAAGCTCGCACAGTATGAGCTTACTCTTACAGACTGGATTGAGGAGCATAAGGGCTACAGAAAGTATGTGACCATAGCCGGAAAATGCTGGCCTGCATTCCAGACCCAGTTTAAATTCGTTCCCTGCTATGTAAATTCGAGACTGACAGGAAAGGGCATACCCGTTTCCTGCGAGGTTGATATTTACGGAGCGCTTTCCGAGTATATCGGAACATGTATTTCGGGTGACAGCGTTACTCTTCTTGATATCAACAACTCTGTACCGGATGATATGTACAATGAGTCGATCAAGGGTAAATTTGACTACACCCACACAGATACGTTTATGGGCTTCCATTGCGGAAACACATGCTCTTCAAGGCTTGGGGCATGCGAGATGAAGTTCCAGAAGATCATGGCAAGGAATCTGCCCAGAGAGGTTACGAACGGAACCCTTGAAGGAGACATTGCACCCGGTGATATCACTTTCTACAGGCTTCAGTCAACAGCGGATAACATCCTTCGTGCATATGTGGCAGAAGGTGAGGTCCTTCCTGTGGCTACCAAGTCATTCGGCGGTATCGGTGTATTTGCCATACCCGAGATGGGACGTTTCTACAGACACTGGCTCATAGAGAAGAACTTCCCTCATCACGGTGCCGTTATGTTCGGTCATTACGGCAAGATGCTTTTCGAAGTTCTTAAATATATCGGTGTCAAGCCGGAGGAAATAGGATTCAATCAGCCTAAGAATATGAGATATCCTACAGAGAATCCGTTTGCATAATACCATATATTGTGTAAATTAAAAAAGATGTAACATAATATAGGGGAGCAGAAAGACGAATTTGATATTTATGCGCTTTCGGCTCCCCTAATTTGACAATATGTTACAGATTTGTTACAATTTGCCTATGATGAGAAATGGATTCAGGCTGGCGGCAGCATTGGTTTCGGTCATGGCTGTCTGCTTTACAACAACATATAACGTCAAAGCGGAAAATATATTAAAAATGGTTTCTGCGGGAGACGGAAAGTACAGTGCTACTGTTTATGACAAGGGTACTGATATTGCTGTTGAGACGGCGGGAGCAATGACTCCGGTGGACAACAGTACGGCAGAAGGGGTTTCTGTCGGTGCAGGTGCAGATATCATGACTGTCGTTGATGATGCCGTAACAGTAAGCTTTGAGACTGCGGTACAGACTGTATCCGGAGAAGTAACGCCGGCGGAAGACGGGGCAGAGCCGGAAGATGAACTTGCAAATCTTTGTGTTGCCAATGTTGACAACAGTATGAATGTAAGAACGGAGCCTTCAGAGGAGGCTTCTTTGGCAGGATATCTCTATAAAGACTGTGTTTCCGAATTGCTGGAGCAAAAGGACGGCTGGACACATATTAAATCCGGAAATCTTGAAGGATGGGCAAAAGATGATTTCCTTGTGTTCGGAAGCGAGGCAAGGGAGAGAATAGAATCCACAAACAGAAAGGTGGCAACGATCAACACAGAGACACTGAGAGTGCGTTCGGATGCCGATGAAAACTCCAGCATTACAGCTCTTTTGGGCGAAGGGATGGAAGTGGATGTTGTAAACGCCGAAGATGACTGGACAAAGATAAGCTTCGATGACGGTACAGAGGGTTCTGAGGAAGGGTATGTTTCCAGCGAATTCATTTCGATCGGCTATGATTTTATCAGGGGTGAGACTGTAGCCGAGGCAGAGATCAGAGAGGAAAAGGCAAAGGCGGAAAAGGAAGCGGCTGCAAAGGCTTCTGAGAAAGCTAAAAAAGATTCCGAAAAATCAAAGGAACAGAAGGTAAAGGATTCGGTAGCAGCTGCCGCAGCAAATGATAATGCAGCTCAGACTACCGCCACAAATGTTACAAATAACGGTGCGGCAGCGGCGGATGTGGATGATGAGACACTTTTGGCGGCTCTTATCCAGTGCGAATGCGGAAATGATATTTATGAAGGAAAGCTTGCTGTCGGAGC
>JAGBOJ010000119.1 GCA_017633935.1 Lachnospiraceae bacterium
CACCTTCGGGAATACATTCACATAAAAGATATATTCCGCCTTTGAGGAGCCGTAGCTTAGACAGGCTGTAAGACTAACCGTCCTGCCCCCATTATCCTCATAGTCTTCTTTTATTTTTCCGCTGCCGTCCAGTACCGTATAATCGCTTATGAGCCATTCGACATCCACCGGATAATCTTTTGCCGTTCCCACAAGATTTAAGTCTCTGTCTACGTGATCGGCACTTTCATTTTCACCCAGGATCTCATATCTTAAGTCTTCACCTATCTCCTCGAATATCTCCGAGATTTCCTCTTCGGTATACTGCCGTTCGGATATAGTAAGACTCTTTTTACTTATCACCTGCTCATCGTCTGCATACACGTCAACCGTTACATTCTTATCTCCCTTTCCATAGCCGTTCCTTTCCAATACGTTTCCGCCTATAAAACGGGACTTTCCGAGATCCGAGATAAACATTAAAGCGGAAAACAGCAGTCCGGCACATAAAAGCATCAATACCGCGGACAGTTTTTTGATGTAATATTCATCGACCAGCTCCTTGCCCGCTCTTCCCGGATTCATCAGGTTCAGCTTCTGACGTACGGAGTCGATATTTGAAGGTTTTTTCAGCTCCAATATTCTTTTTGCCAGATATTCAAATATTTTTTTCAAATGCCTCTCCTCTATACCTCTATGCTTATGATCTTTTCGGCAAGCACAAAGCCTGCTGCATACAGTATCAGACACACTGTCATAACGGCTATTCCCGTCACATTATGATACAGAATATCCAGAAATCCCGGGGAAGCTATCCCAAGATATCCTATTATGGCAAACGGAACGACTTCCATTATCCGCTGCTCATATTTTTTTGAACTCATAAGGGTATCGATCTCTCTTTTTACATCGATCTTGTCACTTATATTTGATGCGGCGCGTTTTATTATCTTTGTCATATCTCCTCCGCTCCTTTTTGCCGCCGCAAAAACATCCGCAAAGTCGCTTATGTCCTCTATCCCGCTCCGGCTTGCAAAATCCGACATTATAAGCTCGATGGATTCATTGTTTTTCAGTCTTTTTGCTATGATCCTGTATTCTTTTACTATGACCGCATCTTCACCGTACATCCCAAGCATATCGCCATATGCTTCGATAAAGGCATTTTCGACGGAATAACCCGCATTTAAGGCATTGCTCACCGACAGGATGCTTTCCCTGAATTCAGCCGATAATTCCTTCTTTCTTTTTTCATCAAAAGCAGCCTTCCTGAATTTCCTGTATTTCAGATATAAAGGCAGAAATATCAGAAACGGGACGATGCTTCTGTAAAAAATAAATGCAACAAGGGCATCCGATACTATAAACTCCGCTGCCACGATCAGCTCTTCATTCCTACCTGAATCCGCTTTTTTGAAGTTTTTCGATATGCTTAAGCTCCCCTCTTTTTTCAAGTCTTCCCTCCACTTTTTTACTTCCCTTTTTTCCTGTTTCAATAAATTCATAGACCGGACTTAAGATTATCTCACCGTCCGAAAAATCTATCACCTCGGTTATCTCCAAGACTTTTCTGCTCTTATCCCTGAGCCTTCCCAAATGTATAATGATATCCACTGCCGATGCTATCTGTCTCCTTATTGCGTTCAGGGGCAGATCCATAGCCATCAGCACCATGGTTTCTATCCTTGAAAGCATATCCTTTGCACTGTTTGCATGTCCGGTTGATAAAGATCCGTCGTGTCCGGTATTGGCGGCACTTAGGAAATCCAGTGCTGCACCGTCCCTTATCTCCCCGACTATGATCCTGTCCGGACGCATTCGTAAGGAGGACTTGATAAGATCTCTTATCGTGATCGGGGATGCACCCTCCACATTGGCGTTTCTGGTCTCCATCCTCACCAGATTATCCACTCCCTTTATCTGAAGCTCAGCCGAATCTTCAATCGTGATCACCCGCTCATCTGAGGGGATGAATTCCGAAAGCGCATTTAAGAAAGTGGTTTTTCCGGAGCCGGTGCCTCCCGAGACGAAGATGTTATATCCCGATATCACAAGCTCTTTTAGAAAATTAACCGCCTCTGTCGTTATGGAGCCGAAATTGATAAGGTCGGTCATTGTTATGGGATCGTCCGGAAATCGGCGGATCGTAAGTATCGGTCCGTTTAAGGCTACCGGATTCATGACAACATTTACTCTCGACCCGTTTTCAAGCCTTGCATCCACGATCGGTGAGGCTTCATTAACCACCCGGTTACTCTTTGCCACTATCTGCTGTATCACGTCTTTCAGCTTTTCTACGGTTTCAAAGCTCCTGTCCCACTTAAAAAGCTTCCCCTCCTTTTCAACAAATACCGCCTCCGTACCATTTACCATTATCTCCGTAACCGTGCTGTCGGATATCAGCTCTTCGAGAATCCCCAAGCGCCTTACCTCATAAAAAAGCTGTCTTTGAAGTTCTCTGCGTTCGTTAAGGCTTACAAACTCCCTTTGTTTAAGGTCGGTGATTATCTGTGAAATGATGTCGTTTATCTCATCATCTCCCACATCCCGTGACAGATCTATCCTGCCGATTATCTCTTCCTTTAAGCTTTGAAATCTCTCGTTCTCCATTTTTTCATATCCTCCCCGCCATAAAGATACCTACTCCGGTCATCCTGAGATCTGCCGCGATGGAGGGCAGCCCTTCAAAATACGGAAGCTGAAGCCTTTCTATTGATGCGATAAGCTCTTCATTCCCGCTGATGTGCAGTAAAGCCTCAAACTGTGTCAGCTTTGCCTTGGACACCGTATCTGAGCGGACCGGCATAAATATCTTTTCACTTCTTTTCATGATCTCAAACATACCGGTTAAGGAGCTTCCCATGTCAATGACAATATATTCGTATCCGCAGCCGGATGCCTCATCAAAAAGCCCTGTCCAGACTTCTCCCTCCGTGGGATAAATATCAGCGGGAAGCATGGCCGGCGGAATGTAGTCATAGCCCTGCGATGAGGTCACCATTCCCTGCAGGCGGTACGCAAAATTCGCCCTGCTGCTCTTTAAGTAAAAAAGAGCATCCGAAAGGTCATTTTCGTACTTCTTCATAAACAGCTGATTAAACCCCGAAAAGCTCTCGGTATTGATATAAAGAGTCCTTCCCCTGTCCGACAAAAGCTGGCTTAAGGTCACGGCAACGGTCGTCTTTAAGCATCTTGATACCGGTGAAAATACCGTTACGATATGACTCCTTAAGCTGATCACGGTCTTTTTCCCATCGCTTCCGCTCTTACAGGTCTCCTGCAATATCTCTCTGATGATCTCATCTACCGCCCTGAACCGGTTTATACGTTTCACAGCACCGTTATCCTCAAAGCCCTCTCCTTCCTCATCGAGAATATATGTGCGGCCCGCCTTCAGTCTCTTTATATCCTCCGTAAAGAGGCTGTCTTCTATCATCAGCACAGCTATTTCATTTCTAAGACCGTACTCCATGAGCGGCTTTATATCCGTAAATGAATGACATTCAAATATCCCACCGTACTTTAAGCTTATATAATTATTGAATTTTTCAAGATAATCGGTATCCCTGTCGCAAAGCGCAAGTATTTCTGACTCCATAATGTCCTCCTTTTTACCCGTTAAAGCTTTCACCGAAACAGCATATGCGGTATCACTCCCAGAAAGACCGGAACCGCAAAGGGTATCTCAGCCTTAAGAAGCGGCTTTTTTTCCGAGTATGAACACAGCTCGGCGAATATGATCGCCAGTCCCACGATCGTCAGGGTGCAGTTAAAGAGCTCTATGGTTCCCAAATAGAAGCCAGTAAGCATCATAAGCTTAACGTCTCCCGCTCCGCACCATCCGATCCTGTATAAAGGGTATAGAATGAAAAATGTAACAGCCAGACCTGTGACTGCCTCCTTAGAAAAAAAGAGGACACCGCCGGTAAGTAAACCGGCAATGATAATGGTATTTTTTATTTTGTTTGTGAGCACATCATTACATGCCGCTGCAAACAGAAATACCAGAAGAACCATGTATTTAATTTGCATAAGCGCATTATAGAACGGGCTTATATGAATGTAAACAGGGTTTCGTGATTTAAGTAAGGGTTTGTGCAGAACGCACACGGATATTTAAAAAAGCATTGTGCATCATTTTTGTATCACATACTTGCATATCTTATTGCCTTTTGAAGAAAACTTCTGCTCATATTCGGTCATGATGTTGTCCTTCATGGCCTCTTCGTCGGAATGCAGGTCATAGGTGGAATAAAGCAGCTTAAAGCCTGCCGGTTCAAATTCCCCCATGGCAAAATCGAACAGTTCCCTGTTATCCGTTTTGAATTCTATTGTTCCGTTCTCTTTAAGCAATCCGTAAAAAATGTCCAGAAAATTCCGTGAGGGCAGCCGTCTTTTTGCGTGTCTGGTCTTGGGCCACGGGTCAGAAAAATTCAGATATATCCTGTCCACACTTCCCTGCGGGAAATAATCCCTTATATCCCCGGCATCCATTCTGATAAACCTTAGATTTTCAGGTACATCCTCCCCCATCTCCTCAAGACGCCTTATAGCCTTTATCATTACACTTTCATACATCTCTATTCCAAGATATGAATTTCCGGGATAGCGCAGCGCATTATCGATGATAAACCGTCCCTTTCCCATACCTATCTCCAAAAAAAGGGGATTTGTCCTGCCTTCCATATACTCTTTTACTTCTTCGGGAGAGTGGCAGACAAATCTGCTTTCGGCCACTGCCTCTTCCGAGCCTTTTACATGCTTTAATCTCATAGCCCTGTGTGTTATACTTATCAACAAAAGTTAGGATCTGTTTATAAATTACAAAAACACATTCATTATAATATATAAAAATGTCTGTTGTTAAATATTTTTTCAAAAAAATTATTATATTGATCACGGCATTACTCCTGATCGTCAACACCACATTATCCCTATATGCCGCAGAGTCCGGTGATACGGCTGCATCCTCCGAAGAATCCCTGACAGGGACCTCTTCCGATGAGGTCTCCTTAAATGATGTCTCCGACTCCGCATGGTATTATTCCCCGTCCTCGAAATGGCCCGATGCTCCCTCAATTCAGCCGGAAGCCGCCTGCCTCATGGATGCGGACAGCGGAGCCATACTTTACGGTAAAAACATGGATAATACCTATTATCCGGCCAGTATCACCAAGGTAATGACCTGCCTTCTAGCCGCGGAGCACTGCGCCCTTGATGAAACGGTAACCTTTTCAAATGAGGCGGTATTCGGCATAGACAAAGGCTCCTCAAATGTCGGCATGGATGTCGGTCAGTCTATCACTCTTGAAGAGGCGCTCTACTGTATCATGCTGGCCTCTGCCAATGAGGTTGCCTCGGCTGTTGCCGAACATGTGGCAGGGTCTGTCGAAGAGTTTGCGGTGATGATGAACGAGAAGGCCGTTTCTTTAGGCTGTGAGCATACTCATTTTGAAAACGCCAACGGTCTGCCCAATGAAAACCACTATACAACCCCTCATGACATGGCGCTCATTGCCAAAGCGTTTAATGCAAACGAAACCCTGAGGCATATCGCCGGTACCGTCAATTACGAGATCAAAGCGACTGCCACCCAGCCGGATACCTTTACCATTTCAAATCATCATAAAATGTATTCCAATAAAGAGTATGCCTATGAATTCATCACATGGGGAAAGACCGGATATACGATGGCTGCCGGCTCCACTCTTGTAACCTGTGCCAAAAAGGGCGGTTTAAATCTGATATGCGTGGTTATGAAGGGTGATAATCCCTCACACTATACCGATACCATAAAGCTTCTGGATTACGGCTTTGACAATTTTAAGAAAATAACGGTCGCCGATTATGAAAAAGCCTATGATATAGGCTCGGCGGATTTCTTTAAGACAGACAGCAGCGTTTTCGGTAATTCCAACAATATCCTGTCGATAGACCCGACAGATCAGATGACTATTCCCATCGATCTGCCCTTTAATGAGCTCACATCCGACATACAGTACACCGATGACCTTATGAATGTCATAGCGATAGTCCGGTATTCCTATGAAGGAAACTATATAGGCTATGCAAGGATAAATGTTGCCGACAGTAATGTGACTACCTTTGCCTTCGGTGCTCCGGTCTCATCAAATACCGTGGAAAAAAAGGATATTTTTGATGATATCGGAGAAAATGTCACCTATATAAACCTGAAAAAAGTCCTCCTGATCACAGTATCCGTGATCGGAGGGCTGTTTGTGATCTTTCTGCTTATATCATTTATCCGGAATTACAACTTTGCCAGCAGACGCAGGCGCAACATAAAGAAACGCAGTCGACGCTATCACTCCGAATTTGACAAATTCGATTTTTGATCATTTTTCACTTTATTGTATTTTTCCATCATCTGCTCAATATCCTCCTCTGAGGCACTGTGCGTTATCCTGATGGCGTAAATACCTTTGATCTCCGCTTTTTTGATGCGCACCACAGACCTTAAAAGCCCGTGTTCGGGACACTCTGCGAGGCTTAAATAGGTCTTTCCGTTATTTGAGGTAAACCAGTCTATCTTTTTAACTGTCTTTTTTTTGCAGATATAGCAATCGGTACACCAGACCTCAGGTCTGCCGTGCAAGGCGGTTTTCCCCTTAAAGCTTCTTGAAACATACTTTGAATAGGTATCAAAATATGCGTATATCTCGCTTTCCTTATCCTTCGGGGTGTGAAACAGATTATACGATACCTTCTTTTCGAGGGCGGGGTCCGCTATCCTCTTAAATACATCCGCCGTATACCGTACATCGTTTATAGCTCTGTGAAAAGGGTATTTCTGCTTTAATCCAAGCTCATCCACAGCCGTTTCCAAGGATGTCCTGACCTTAACATCGCCCTTGTGTATGGCATACAGCTTTTGAATATCGAGGAACCTTATCGGTCCGTCGGAGAGCTCCCTGCACTTAAAATGCCTGATATTACGCTGCAGCTCCGTCAGATCCATATCTCCCCATGTACAGAAAATATAATCCCTGCTCTTTCCCAACCATTTGATAAACTCTCTGTAAACCGTCTTAAAATCGGGCTTGTCCGCCAACTCCTGCGTCGTGATATTTACAATTTTTGCATTTAAGTAATGCATGGTTTTGTATTCACGGGGATGTATAAGCATATCAAAGCTGTCCGTCTCGTTTTTATTCTCATCCAGCCTTACCGCCCCGATCTCGATTATCTCAAACGGCATATCCTTGAGCTCTCTGCCCTTTAGCGCCTGATTCCACTCAAGGTCCAAAACGATATAATCACTCATAAAATACCGCCCTTCCGGAACATCCGCAGGGCAGATACAGTCCGGTCTTCCTCACCGGCAGACACACCTCCGAAGCCTCAATATCACACTTGCCCGTAAAGCCTGCATCATAAAGCGCAAGCTTAAGCATATAAGAAAGAACGGCACTCTGGATTCCCGTAGTATATGAATTTATCAAAAAGAAGAGCGGTCTGTCCGATAACAGCTCTGTCGTAAGCTTAATAAAAGGAAAAACCGATTCCTCAAGCTTCCATATCTCCCCCTTCGGTCCCCTTCCGTAAGAGGGCGGGTCCATTATCACCGCATCGTATTTATTACCCCTTCTTTTTTCTCTTTCAACAAATTTTATGCAGTCATCCACTATATACCGGAAATTTTCAGAAGGAAGCTCCGAAAATGCCGCATTTTCCTTTGCCCATAAAACCATGCCCTTGGAGGCATCCACATGTGTCACATGTGCCCCTGCCGATACCGCCGCAAGTGTGGCTCCTCCCGTATATGCAAACAGATTTAATACCCGTATCTTCCTGCCCGCTTTTTTTATGATCTCGCGCATCCATTCCCAGTTTGCGGCCTGCTCGGGAAAGAGTCCCGTATGCTTGAAAGCAAACGGCTTTAATCTGAATTTAAGCTCCTTATAGCTTATGCTCCACTCATCCGGCAGATCGTAAAATTCCCATTGTCCGCCGCCCTTGCTGCTCCTGAAATAACGGGCATTACACTTTTTCCAGCCCGGATTCTCTTTTTTACTGCTCCAGATCACCTGCGGATCGGGTCTTATTAAGATATAATCCCCCCAACGCTCCAGCTTTTCTCCATCCGAAGCATCCAAAACCTCATAATCCTTCCAACTGTCCGCAATATACATAAAATGTCAGAAAATCCCTTCCAATGTATCAAAATAATAATTCCCGACAGGAAGTATCCTTCCGTTTTTGACCTCAAATACCTCCCATAATACTCCTGCATGTACAGCAGGGGCATTAAAGCATTCGACGATTCCGTTTTTATCATAGATCGTCACGCTTGCACCGCATTTTGACATATCGTAGGCCATATTATTTGAACCGTAATTTTTTTCGTCCTTCACGTAATATTTCCAATCGCCGTCCTTATCCGGTTTGAATTTTAATGTCTCTTTTTTCTCCGATTTTCCGTCACCCATGGACATAAAGTACGGGGTAAGTAAGGCCGCGGAACCGTCATATTCAAGTACCGCCTCATACTCTCCGTCCTTTAAATTATCCAGTGCCTTTTTATTGATATTCATAAAATACACATCGGTATCATGCTTATTCTGGCCCTTTGCCGCCATATACATTATCCCGCAGGAATATTCTGTCACACCCTCCGATATCCGTATGTCATTTGCCGAATCCGGTACAAAATCCCCGTAAGTAAAGCTGATATTATAATAATCCTCCGTATTTACAGGCACATAAAACTCATAATAGCCGTCACCGTTTGTCTGTGTCTCCTGCTCAAAGGAATTAGCCGCGGACTTTATCGTCGCATATACATTTTTAAGAACACCGCCGTATTCATCACCGACATAACCGTAAACACGGGCATATCCGGGAACATCACGCACAGCCTCAAGAGTAAGCAGACCCTCGTCCCTTACTTTTTCCTCATCGTCCTTTTCTGACAGGGAATAATCCTCCCGGTGCTGGTTTGTACCGTAAAGATCATCATTATAACGGTATTCGTAGATTATCTCATCATCTTTTAAATACCAGCCTGAAACCACCCTTCCCAGACTGCCGTATTCCGTACTTATAAGCTTTCCTATCTTTCCGTCTGATCTGTTCCTGTAGACATCCACTATGATGGTTGCGCCGTTTTCGCTGTTTAATGCATTTACTCTTGTAAGCTTGTAATTGCCCAGATCATCCTCGATCGTCTGATATGAGTCATCCGGGGTATACTTCCCGGCCTTCTTTGCCGGACTCTTTGTGTAGTCTATGGAGACCGCCTTCCCCGCATTTTTCTTAATGTAGGAAAGGGTTGATGAAAAATCATCCTTAAACTCATCAGCCGTATCGTTTTTTTTATCTTCCGCAGGTGCCGGTTCCTCTTTAAGACCGCCCTCGTCCTCTGCTTTAGCCTGTGTCGTGGCCTCCTCCTCTTCAACAGAGTCATTTTCCTTTACTTCTTCGGTTTTTACCTCTTCGTTTTCAGGTGCTTTTTCCGTACCGCAGGCAGTCATTGCCCCCGCAGCCACGGAAACTGCCGCCAATATAGCCAATAATCTTTTTTTCATAATATTAAAATCTCCTCTTATCATTGTTTTCTACCACTAAATTGGATTTTATGATAAAATTATTGTAAAAGCAATAAATATTTGAGGAGGTATTTCTATGACACCGTCAGAAATGGAAATTTATGAAATAGAGAATTATTCACGACTCCAGCGTATCAAAAAAGAAAACGGAGATAATGAAAACGCCGTGCTTGAATATGAGATCAGGGTTTCCGCAGCCAAATTGGAAAGTCTGGGTGTTAACCTTGAGAATCTAACATTATAGCTCACAGTCTGTTAATACAGATACCGGCAAGAAAGCAGTTTGCACAGTCAGGCTTTCTTGAATGACAGATCTGCCGCCCGAGACGGATAAGCTGCAGATTTATGAGTATCCAGTGATCTTCGGGGATTTTTTTCATAAGATCGAACTCCACCTTTACGGGGTCTGTTTCATCTGTCATTCCCAGTCTCCGTGCGACTCTCTTTACATGCGTATCCACCACTATCGAAGGGATATTAAAGATATGCCCCCTGACAACATTAGCCGTCTTTCTCCCCACACCGGGGAGCCTTGTCAGTTCATCTATGTCTGACGGCACCTCTCCGCCATAGTCGTATACTATCATCCTTGATGCTTCGATGATATGCTTTGCCTTCATATGGTAGAACCCCACCGCATGGATGTCCCTTTCAAGCTCACTTTGATCGGCATTTGCGAATGCCTTCACATCCGGATATTTCTTAAAAAGAGTCTTTGTAACCGCATTTACCCTGTCATCGGTACACTGGGCCGACATTATTGTGGCGATAAGCAGTTCATGCGGCTTTTCATATGACAGATAGCACTTGTCATCGGTGCCGTACTCATTATCCAGCAATTCCAGTATTTCTTTTATATTTGCCTTTTCAGCCATATTTCACTCCCCGGGTTGTTTTTGATGATGACACACCTTATAATGAATGTCAGGGTTACACAGCCATATGCTTAAACTATATTGTATAATAATCCTGAACTTATTAAAAGGTGCAAATGATATCAAAAAAACCAATTAAAAAATATCTGCCGTTCATCATAGCCCTTGTTCACACCTGCCTTTCATTTTTTACGGACAGGCTGGTCTTTACTGTTTCTCCTTTGGATTCACTGCATAATTATATACCCTGCAAGCTTCTGATGCTTCTATTTTTATATCTTTTCTGGCGTTTTATCATATCCGGTGACAGGCAGATATTAAAATATTCTGCCATATATATGATACCTGTAACGGCAGTTCTTGCTTTCAAGCTCCCGCAGGGCTTTCTTACAAATGATGAGACCCAGATCTTTCAGATGGCTTCACAATTAGCCGATTATAAATGGTTCTATTATCTGACAACATGGTATTATATCATCTGTCTTATGATGATACCCGTAGCCTTGGGTCCTGTGATAGTCAAGGTCATCCTTCAGGTCCTCTTATGCGGGTACTGTGTAAAGCGTTTCGGAGACTATATGAAGAGCAAAAAGACCGGAGCCTTTATGTATGTCGCATTTCTGCTTCCTCCCATACTCGCTTATACCACCTCCGCACACAGGATACCGGTATATATTTTCCTTTATCTGTTTTTACTGTTTAAGATGCTCATGGACAGACTGGAGGACAAAAGCCCCTCAAAGCCGGAGCTCCTTGCTCTTTTGGTCCTGATCGCCGTACTCACGCAGTGGCGCACGGAGGGCATTTACCTTGCATTGTCCGGCCCTGCCCTGCTTTTCATATCGTATCCGTCGGTATGGAAAAACAAGCGATCCGTCCTTTTTATCTGTCTTGCTTCTCTTTTTATCCAGTATCTTACGGCTGTTCCGCAGTACGGATTTATCCCCCGCAGAATGAACGATCAGGCAGCAAACAGGATGAGTCCTTTCTATGCCTATACTGTGACAAATATGTTCAGAAACGGGCTTGACCTTGAAAAGAACGCCGGGGATATCTCACAGATAGACAGATATATCGATGTGGACACCATAATGGCAATAAATAAAGATCTCGGTGATATAAATTATGAGGATGTCCTTATACTCTATTATGAGGGCTATACGGGTCTTAGCCGGGAAGCCACGGACGAGGATTACCTTGCCTTTGTCAAAGCTTCACAGAACCTGATGTTAAATAATCCGGCGGTACTTCTTAAGACAAAGATCGGCTCCTTTGACTATGCCGCCACGGTCTATGATATCCGCTTAGAGGAGAGCGGAATAAAGGGTCTTGCAAAATTATTCGTAAGCATTGTAAAGACCTTAGCCTATAACCTCTATGCTCCAATGCTCCTTCTGCTCATGCTTTTCATATATTCGCTCATAAAAATAAAACGCAGGCCCTACACCTTCTTAATGACCCTTGGTCTCTTTGCCCACTGGTTCATAGTATTTGTGCTCGCGCCCGCGTCTTATTTCAAATATTATTTTCCCGTTTATTTTACAGTCTACAGCTGGTATGTGATGATAGCCGCATGCTTCATATACAATAAGCGTCATGAAGATAAAAGAAATATCATCATATAATGAATTCCTACTGCATCATCCTTGAGTGCTCTACATCAAATCTGCTTCCGAAAAGCCTGTTTACCGCTGAGAATATCGCTCTCACGGATGCCCTTGTAATATTCGAGCTTACTCCGACTCCGTACGTGATAGCGTTATCATCTGCCGAAAGCATATGTATATAAGCTGCTGCCTGTGCATTTGACCCGCCTGTAAGAGCATGCTCTTCGTAATCGATCACCTTTACATTTATACCAAGCTCTTCGCTTAAGCCCCTCTTTACCGCATCTATAGGACCGTTTCCTACCGCTTCAAATTCCTTCTGTACTCCGTGGTCGGTATAGATCACATGAACTCTGGTATCAAACTCCGAATTATCCGATCCGTCCGAAAGATCAGTGACATTTACTTTTCTGAAATGTATGGGCTCTTTTTTGTTTAAGTAGTTCTCCCTGAAAAGCTCCATAACCTGATCCGGTGCAACCTCACCCTGCTTTTCGGATACCTTCTGTACGATGTCCGCAAATTCCCTGTGCATTCCTTTCGGAAGCTTGAAGCCTAAATAACTGTCCATTATAAAAGCGACTCCGCCCTTTCCGGACTGTGAATTTATCCTGACAATAGGCTCGTACTCTCTTCCTATATCAGCCGGATCGATAGGCAGATACGGAACCTCCCAGTAATCCTTTCCGGATTCCTTTAATGCCGTGACTCCCTTTGATATCGCATCCTGATGAGAGCCGGAAAAAGCAGTAAACACAAGCTTACCGGCATAGGGATGTCTGGGATCTATCTTCATTTTGGTACACTTTTCATATACCTCAATAAGCTCATTAACATCCTCAATATTTAATTCGGGATCTACTCCCTGCGAGAACATATTATACGCTATAGTGAGGATATCCACATTACCGGTACGCTCACCGTTTCCGAAAAGTGTACCCTCAACCCTCTGCGCACCGGCAAGAAGAGCCAGCTCGGCAGTCGCCACACCTGTACCCCTGTCATTATGGGGATGTATGCTTAAGATCACATTTTCTCTTCTTTCAAGATGCTTATCCGACCATTCGATCCTGTCGGCAAAAACATTCGGTGTGGTCATCTCAACGGTTGAAGGAAGATTGATTATAACCCTGTCATCTCCTTTCGGGTCCCATTCGTTTATGACCGCATTGCATACCTCTATCGCATAATCGGGTTCGGTTCCCGTATAGCTTTCGGGTGAATATTCCAGAATGATCTTTCCCGGAAATCCTGCTGCCCTCTCCTTTACCATCCTTGTCCCATCAACCGCCAGCTGCTTTATCTCATCCCTGTTTTTATGAAAGACAACATCCCTCTGCAGGGTTGAGGTGGAATTATAAATATGGACTATCGCCGTCTTTATGCCCTCAAGCGATTCAAAGGTCCTGTCTATCAATTCCTCCCTGCATTGTGTGAGAACCTGGATCACCATATCATCGGGTATCAGATCCTGCCTGACAAGCTCTCTCAAAAAATCAAATTCTATCTGGGAGGCTGCGGGAAAACCGACCTCTATCTCCTTAAAGCCGATTTTGGTAAGGAGCTTAAACATTTCTATTTTTTCCGAAACCACCATCGGCTCCACCAGAGCCTGATTTCCGTCACGAAGATCTACGCTGCACCATATGGGTGCCTTTTCTATTTCCTTATCCGCCCATGTCCTTTCGGGGAAATCCATTACCGGATTTTTCCTGTATCTCTTGTAATTTAACATATTTCTCAAGCCTCTTTTATTCGCCGAGCCCGTTATCCACCGCAGCGATCAGAGCATTCATCGCCTCCTGCTCGTCCTCTCCCTCGCAAAACAGTTCAATTTCATCACCGCACTTAACACATGCTCCAAGTACGCTCAGGACACTTTTTGCATTGGCAGTGTTTTCCCTGAATTTAAATGTGATCAGAGACTTAAATTGCATAGCTTCCTTACATAGTATGCCTGCCGGACGCAGGTGCAAACCGGTTGGATTTTTAATAACTATTTTTTGACTAACCATTTATACAGCCTCTGTGATACTTACACATCAATACAACAAACAAAATGCAACATCTGACTTTTATATATTACCATTACAATACCGTTTTTTCAATAAGCTCGGCAAGGTTTTTAGCATCGGCATTTATTTCCTGCTGGTTCTTTCCTTCGATCATAACCCTTACCATAGGTTCGGTTCCCGAAGGTCTGATAAGCACCCTGCCTTCTCCGGCATATTTCTTTTCAAGCCTCTCTATGGCATCGACTATCTCGGTATATTCCAGATAACTCTCCTTCTTATGATTCGGAACCTTTGCGTTGACCAGTGCCTGCGGAAGTATCTGCATAACCTTTGCCAGCTCCGACAGCGGCTTCTGCTTGCTTTTTACGACCTCTAACAGATGGAGCGCGCTCAAAAGCCCGTCTCCGGTGGTATTTTCATCCAAAAAGATTATGTGGCCGGACTGCTCTCCGCCGAGATTTGCTCCGATCTCCCTCATTCTCTCCAGCACATATCTGTCTCCAACCTTTGTCTGCTCTACCTTTATGCCGTTCTTCTCTCCCATCAGCTTAAAGCCGAGGTTTGTCATCACGGTAACCACTATCGTGTCATTATTAAGCCTGCCCTCTTCCTTCAAAAAGTTTCCGATGATCGCCATGATCTCATCTCCGTTGACGATCTTTCCGTTTTCATCCGACGCAAGAAGCCTGTCCGCATCTCCGTCAAAGGCAAGCCCCAGCTCGGCTTTTTCCATAACCACCCGCGCGCACAGCTCCTCCATATGGGTGGAGCCGCAGTTGGAATTGATATTCGTACCGTCCGGATTATTATGGATCGCAATAACCTCGGCTCCGAGCTCTCTTAAGGTTTCAACCGAGGTATAATATGAAGCCCCCTCCGCACAGTCAACCACGATCTTCATGCCGCGCAGATCCATATTTATCTGCTTTATGGAATGATTTATGTATTCCTCGCGGGCATCGGTCCTGTATTTTACCTTGCCGACTCTCGAGCCCGTAGGTGTGGGGATACCCTTAAGACCTCCGCGGATAAGCTCTTCTATCCTGTCCTCCATCTCATCAGACAGCTTATATCCGTCTCCGTTAAAAAACTTTATCCCGTTAAATTCAACCGGGTTATGGGATGCCGAGATCACAACTCCCGCATCTACCTTGTATTTTTTTGTAAGATAAGCCACTGCCGGTGTGGGCAGAACTCCCACATATACTGCGTTTGCCCCTACTGAACATATTCCGGCCATCATGGCGTTTGCAAGCATATCTCCCGATATCCTCGTATCACATCCGACCATTATCGTCGGTCTGTATGACCTTTCCTCTGTCAGCACAAGGGCTCCCGCTGCTCCGAGCTGCATGGCAAGTAACGGTGTCAGCTCCGTATTTGCAACTCCCCTTACTCCGTCAGTACCGAATAGTCTGCTCATTGATCTGCTCCCTCCGAATCATTTATTCCAAATCCGTTTCCGGATGCGCTGTATACCACGGAATCATCCGGCCTTAATATTACCCTCACGGCAACAACCGTATTTCCGCTGTATACTCCTTCCGGATATGTAAAGCTCACGGCAGCTTCATACGATCCCGCTGTCCACTCATCTATATTCTGCTGTACCGCCACTTCATTCATATCGATACGTCCGGTTATCATGGCGGGATTGATCTCTGAAAGTACCGTACCGAGTCCCCTTACCGAAACCGGTATGACCTCTCCGACGCCGCTCAGCATCGCCGTCATTCCCTGCGGCACATTATCAATTGTGATATTCGATACCGGTACTTCCACATTTATGGTGGAAAGCTCCTGTATCTCTATGGTAACATCCGCAGTCACATCCCCTTCATCGTCATTTACGGCAGCCACATCATCCGGAAGATAATTGTCAAGGATCACATTCACCGTGACATTGCCGGTTGCCCCGGTTATATCAATGGCCGTTCCCGGAACTTTTACCGAATCCACCTCACTCAGTGCCTCCCTCGGACCTGTTACCGTCAATTCATTAAGCGTGGCTATTATATTTCCCGTGGCCGCAAAACCGTCTGCGGGTATTCCCGTATATCCGTATACCACGGGCACGCTCTTATTCTTCCATATTTCCACGGTAATACCGGTCTCTGTTCTTGATAGTTCAAGATTAGCGGTATTAACGGTTTCTCCGTCCTTATCATAAAAGATAATGGCCGAATCGGTCCGGATATCTCTTGTCATACCCTGTACGGAAACCCTTACTACAGCTCTTTCTATAGATTCAACCACCGACTGCGGACCGTTTACCCTCACTATATTGTTGTTTATCACCGAGCCGCCTATGGAGTAACCATCCGGTACATCGCCCGTTATCTCCGCTTCTATACCGAACTGCTTTTGTCCCAGATCCTCGACATTCACCGACGCATAGGTTGACCTCGGTGTGATGCTTACGATCCTGTCCGCATATCTTGTGGCACGTACCAGTATGGGGACTCTTCCGTTGTTATAATCCTCAAGATTTATGGATGCGACAAAGTTGTCCCTTGAAAGCTGGTCAAGTATGGATCTCTCCGCGCGAACGCTCACACTGACAGTCCTGCTCGACTCCGCCACCTCAAAAAACTTCCCGTCCTTTTCCATCGACTCCTCATTTTCCACATTTACCGGGATTGATGTGAATATCTGTGTCTTTACGGGATTATCGATGCCGACCACGACTATCCAGATAAGCACACCGAGGATAAGTGACAATATCTTAAGACCTGCGTTATGTATAAGCTTTTTCCAAAGACCGGTTAATATATTCATTACTTAGACCTGCCTTTCCAAAGCCTGAACCTTTTTTCGTCAACAGTTTTATCCTGAATCGAAGCAAGCTTCTCCCTTAACTGATCCGCATCGACATTCCTGAAAAGCTGGCCGTCTGCGGCAACCGACACCCTTCCGGTCTCCTCCGAGACTATCACTGTGATCGAATCCGTCGTCTCCGATATGCCCACTCCCGCCCTGTGTCTTGTACCGAGCTCTTTTGAGAGTGCCATGTTATCGGAAAGCGGCAGATAGCATGTGGCGGAAACTATGCGGTCCCCGTCTATTATCACAGCCCCGTCATGCAGCGGCGTATTATGCTCGAAGATATTGATCAGCAGCTGGTTCGTGACCGTGGAATCTATCTCTATCCCCGTCCTTATATATTCGGAAAGCGAATCGTTGTGTGCCACGACTATAAGCGCTCCGGTCCTTACCTTTCCCATTTCAAAGCTTGCCTTGACGATCTCATTTATCGTCTTGTCGGAAAAACGCTCCTTAACCGTACCTGTCGGGTTAAAGGTGATGGCTGAGGCCAGAATGCTTTTCCTTCCGAGTATATCAAGCGCCTTCCTCAGCTCCGGCTGGAAAATGACCACCAGTGCCATGATCGCCACATTCAGCATATTGCGTACCAGCCACAAAATGGTCGTCATCTGCAGTACATAGGCAGCCATGATAAAAAGGACAATGACCACTATTCCCTTTAACAGTGACCATGCCCGCGTATCCTTGATCCATGCCATCAGTTTGTATACCACAAAAGTGATGATGAGTATTTCAATATAATCCGTAATACCCATCTTCGGGATGGAATCGAGCGATATATATTTTTCAACGAGAGAAAAAAGCTGCTCCATAAATGTGATTTCCCGTCAGTTTGCTCCTTTTTGCGGACTCCTGTATCTTGCCTGCGCCCTGCCGGGCTCTATCCTCTTTTCCTTTTCGGGTGAACCTAAGGTCTTTTTCCTGATCTTAGGCACAGCCTTTACATAGTAATAATACTCATCATCTTCAAACTGCACCCTCTCGGTCTTTTCATAATCCACCGCAAATACAAAGAATTTAATGATGACCGCTATGAGAGCCGAAAGCAGGCTTCCGATTATAAGCGCTCCGGCATTGATCTTAATATCAAGCCTTATGCCCACTATGATGACCGTGAACATATCTATGACTATCCCCGAAAGCAGGGCTATGGTCCATGAATGATCGATCGAAAGCCTCTTTATGACATTTACCGCCACCACTGTCACCGAAAAAGCCGCTATCATCACGATCATCTCTTTATTCTGAAGCAGTCCGTCCACAATATACTTAAATCTCGCAACCGTGTTTTCATCAGCCATTCCCGAAAGCACATCATAATGCTCGTTCATGTACTCTATCACATAATATGACACGACACCGCATGAAACCGATACCGCCGAAAGAGGCGTACCGATAAGTCCGAATACCACCGGCATCAGATACGGTATCCTTAAATAAAAGCAGAGCGGCGTGATGAGCACTGCCAGCGTGTCCTTCGGAGAATATCTGTAATACAGCAGAAACATCAGGAAAAACAGCGCCGCCACAACCACAGCCGTTTCCAGTGAAAGTCCGTATGCATGCAATGCTACAAACACCGCCGAAAAAAACACTATTAGATTTGCCGGAAGGAAGGAGCATAACAGGGAGATAATGAGCACTATCGCCGTATTATCTATCCTCTTCATATATCCGAGTTTACTGTTTATCGCCGTCAGTACAATAAGGCAAAGCAGAAATTTCAATGCGGATCTTATATAACCTTCATATTTGCTGTAGAAGGATCTCAGACCTTCCCTTATCAGATAAAGTTGTTCCATATCACCTACCCACTCAGGATCTGTCGTTTAAGCCGCTTAAGCTTTTTAACGCATTATTATAGTCTTTTATACTCTTTCTTGCCTTATCGTATCTGAAGGAATAAACCACATACGATATCAGCGCGAATGTTCCCACAAACAATATATACCATGTTATTATGGTCTTTCCGGTCTCAATGATATCCATGCTGTAGACCTCCTGAAGCAGAGTGTCTATATTGTAATAAATATAGAGTCCTGCCAGCAGCATAAAGGCTATGGTAGAGCTGACAATGGATCTTACCACATTTAAAATAACATAATCACTGCGGAAATAATTGCAGATGCGTATAGCCTGCCTTCCTTCATTTGCTTCAAACGAAGCCATCCTTGTCATCAGTTTTACCCTGTCTCCGTCCATAATACCTCTGTCTTAAAGCGGCCGTCCGGCAGCAAGTGTCACGAAATACACCCGTCCGGCACCGGCGGATTTTAATGTCACGGAAATCTCATCGATCGTACTTCCCGTGGTATATATATCATCAATGACCATAATCGTTTTTAATTCTACAACATTCGAGGTTATTTTGAAAGCCTTTTTAAGATTTTTCTGCCTTTGTGTACGACCCAGATCCTTTTGGGGAGCGGTATCCCTTTCCCGTATGATCACATCGTTTCTGAGCGGTATCCCTGTTATCCTGCTAATGACCTTAGCGATAAGCTCCGCCTGATTGTAGCCCCTGCTTTTAAGTTTCTTTGCGCTGACCGGCACGGGGATGAGCATATCGGGATGCTTTGAGCATATATATCTGCCGAGCCTCCGGCAGATCTCCTCTCCGTAAAAATCGGCATATTCCCGCTTATTCTTATACTTGAATCCGGCTATCGAATGTCTCACAAAGTCATCATATACAAGCAAAGATCTGCCGCTGTCAAAGGCATGGCTTGTCCCCTCGCAGGCAGGGCAGAATTCCCGCCCTTTATCGGACAGGGGCCGCCCGCATTTCAAACAATAGTCATTTCCCGCAAAGGGGAGTCTTTTTCTGCAGCTTCCGCATATCTTTGCCCCGCCGAAGGGCATTAAAGTATCACAAAAAGGACATCTGCGCGGAAACGCAATGTCAAGCAGCAGCTTTACTCCATTATTCATCTGTTCCTCCTGAAAAAATACGATGAGACGGGGTTTCTTAACCACCCGTTTTCGGACAGTCTGCCGGATTATAACGCCAGCTCGTTTATACGTTCGTCAAGTCCGGTATATCTTTTCTGTTCGGTAGTATTATCGATCATATCACAGACTGTTTCTTTTTTTCCGATGATAACAACACAGGTCCTTGCGCGCGTCACTCCGGTATAAAGCAGGTTTCTGTTAAATAAAAGCTTAGGTCCGGATACAAGCGGCATGATCACCGCCGGATACTCGCTCCCCTGTGATTTATGTATGGTAATGGCATATGCCAGCTCGATCTCATAGAGCAGATCGCCGCTGTAAAAAGCCTGTCTTCCGTCTTCAAAGCGTATAAGGATCTCAGAAGAGGATACACTCAGCACAGTTCCGGCGTCACCGTTAAAAATGCCTTTTCCGGTATCCGTGACAATACCGTTTCTACCCGGTATCTCCCATTCGATATCGTAGTTGTTCTTTATCTGCATGACCCTGTCACCTGTCCTCAATATCCCGTTTGAGACCTCAAGCTCCGCCTTTGTACTTTCCGGAGGATTTAATGCTTCCTGAAGCCGTTTGTTCAGATTTTCCACCCCCAGTGCGCCCTTCCTCATCGGCGACATAACCTGAATCTCCCCGCTTTTGCAGTGTACATAGGGAGGCAGCTTGCTGTTAATAAGGTAG
>JAGBOJ010000120.1 GCA_017633935.1 Lachnospiraceae bacterium
CTTTCCGGAGGATTTAATGCTTCCTGAAGCCGTTTGTTCAGATTTTCCACCCCCAGTGCGCCCTTCCTCATCGGCGACATAACCTGAATCTCCCCGCTTTTGCAGTGTACATAGGGAGGCAGCTTGCTGTTAATAAGGTAGACCATACCCCTGATGATCTCCTCGGGATTTTGTCTTTCAAGAAAGAAGAAATCCTTAGACCTGTTATCCAGCCTTATCTCCTTTCCCAGACGAATGTTGTGGGCATTCATAACGATATCACCGGCTTCAGACTGTCGGTATATCCTTGTAAGCGTTATAACATTGAATTTTTTTGAGGCTATCATATCCTTTAACACCGCCCCGGGTCCCACCGAAGGAAGCTGGTTCTCGTCTCCTACAAGGATCAGCTTTGTACCCGACACCAGTGCTTTTAAAAGATTTCTGAAGAGATATATATCCACCATGGACATCTCATCCACTATCAGGACATCCGTTTCAAGCGGATTTTCCTCATTATGTTCAAATTTTGACGGGCTTCCTTCCGAAGCTCCCCCCGCACCTAAAAGCCTGTGGATCGTCGCGGCTTCATACCCTGTGGCCTCCGTCATCCTCTTGGCGGCCCTCCCCGTAGGTGCAGTAAGCGTGATATCATAGCCCTGATTTATGAAATATTGTATCATCGCATTGATCGTGGTAGTCTTACCGGTACCCGGACCTCCGGTCATAATAAACACCCCGTCGGATATGGCTCTTATAACTGCCTGTCTCTGCATATCCTCAAGCTTTATCCCGATCGTCTTTTCAAGAGAGGCCACCTCTTTTTCGAGAATGTCCTCGTCGCTCTCGTTTTTACTGTTCAGATCCAGCAGTATACGGGCGCACTCGGACTCTGCGCGGTAAGCAGAAGCCGAATATACCATTATACCCGTCTCTTTTGCATTATGAAGTATGACCTTTCTTTCAAGCGAAAGATTCTGAAGCTGTATTTCGATCTCCTCCTCACTTACCGAAAGAAGCTCCTCCGATCTTTTGATCAGATCCTCCTGCCTTAAGCAGGTATTTCCCTCCGCCTCACCTTCTGTAAGGACATATAAAATACCATAGCGGACACGGTACTCGCTGTCTGATTTTAATCCCACACCTTCTGCGATCCTGTCGGCTGTCTTAAAGCCTATGCCCTCTATGTCTTCAATAAGACGATAGGGATTTTTCCTGATCGTTTCGTAAAGTCCGTCCTTATATCTGTCATATATTTTCTGTATGAAGGAATTTGATATATTAAACTGCTGTAAAAAGGAAAATGCCTGTCTTGTCGACGCCTTTTCTCCGAACGCCGATGCGATCTCCATCGCCTTTCTTATGCTGATACCCTTGACCTCGGCAAGTCTTTCGGGCTCCTCCTCGATTATCCTGAAGGAATCCGCATCAAATCTGTCCACAATGCGGGCTGCAAGCCCCTTACCGATACCCTTTACCGCCCCCGATGAAAGATACCTTAATATGGATTCCCTGTCTTCGGGAACCTTAGGCTCGCAGGAGGTCATCTTAAATTGAAGATCGTACACCGGATGTTTAATGAATTCACCGGTAAAAGCCACCGTTTCACCGGAATCAAACTGAGGCATGGAGCCCACTACCGTAAAGAGCTCTCCGCTGCCGTCAAGAATTTCAAGAACGGTATAACCGTTTTCACTGTTTCTGAATATTATATGATCAATGGTGCCTTCGAGTATCATTTACCCTAAAGCCGTTTCGTCATTATTTCTCTTCATCTGCTCGTAAAGCATCTGAGCAAGCCCGAGTCCGGACTGATCCGCCGCCTTCTTGGAAAGCTCCTGCCTTACATTATCCTTGAAAAAGTCCGTAAGCTGATCGCCGGAATTATAACCCATAGCCGACTGCGGCACGGTCTTTTCCATCGCCTTAAACATCTGCTCCACAAAATAAGCCTCAAACTCTTTGCAGACCTCCATAAGCTCTTCGTCGGAAGCATTTTTATCCGTACTCTTAAGCGTATTTTTCAGCTTATCCGCGGTACTGTTTTCAAGATTATTTTCTTTTATGGAATTAAGATAATTGTTATAAAAAGAAGTATCGATATCCATCAAAAATCATCCTTATCTCTTAACCTGTACGGCAGTTGACATCATATCATCCGTCGTCGTTATGGCCTTTGAATTAAGCTCATAAGCCCTCTGTGCCACTATCAGATTTACCATTTCATCTGCTACCTGAACATTCGACCCCTCAAGATACCCCTGACGTACCACGGACTTGTTGAGGTTGTTGTTCGTTGCCTCGTTCATAGCCGCACCGGAAGCAGCCGATACCGTATAAAGGCTGTCTCCCTCTTTATTTAATCCCTTGGGATTCATAAACTGGAAAAGCCCTATCGATATATTTAAAGGCTGGGGATTATTCTGCGCATCGGGATACATTATCTGTCCGTCCGCGGTAACGGTAAGCTTGCTTGCAATATACTGGTTTCCCAAGGTTATAGGCTGTCCCTGCGTATTAAGCACTGCCTGTCCGTCCGAATTGGTAAGTGCTATACCGTTTGCCGTAAGTGACCAGTTGAAATCACCGTTTCTCGTGTAATAATTGGTCCCGTCCTCACCTCTTACCGCAAAGAAGCCTTCACCCTGAATGGCAAATGCGGTATTGCTTTCTGACTCCAAAAGAGCACCCTGTGTAAACTGGGAGGTGATCGAAGCATTTCTGGTACCGAGACCAACCTGCGCGCTTATGGGCTTCTGGGCTCCGTTTGCCGTAGTCGTCCTCGTCTGCAGGGTCTGATACAGAAGACTCTTAAACTCATTGGTCTCTGTCTTATAGCCTACGGTATTAACATTTGCAATATTATTGGCAATGGTATCAACATTATTCTGCTGGGCGATCATGCCTGTCGCCGCTGTCCATAAGGAACGTACCATATGATTTCCCCTTTCTGTAAGGAACTGTTCAGGTTATTTTTCAACAGATCCCAAAATCTACTGCAGCCTTCCGAGATTATTTACAGCCGTATCAAGTGAATTATCCATAGTCTGTATCACCTTCTGATTGGCTTCGTAATGTCTCTGTACCGAGATCATATTTACCATTTCCGAAACTATATCCACATTGGACTGCTCAAGATACCCTGAAAGCACCTGCGCCTGAGGCGGTACCTCCGTTGCCTCCGCAGTGGCATCATACATATTCTCGCCGTACTTTAAAAGATAATCGTAATCCTCGAAATCCGTGACGGCTATCTGCGCCACAAGCTCATTATTGCCCTGATAGATATTACCCTGCCTGTCCACAAAAGCATCCTCGGTGGGATCAAGCTGAATGTGCTCTCCGTTGGAATCAAGCACATAATCACCGTCCTTTGTAACAAGCGTGCCGTCCAGCGTAAGCGTAAACGATCCGTCTCTTGTATACTTTGTGCTTGTCACTCCCGCCTTATCGGTATACTCTATCTCAAAAAACCCGTAAGTAGAAAGTGCAAGGTCAAAGGTATTGTTCGTCTCCCTGATCGAGCCCTGAGACCAGTCCGTATAGGTCTCACCGATCTTTACACCCGGCTGCATATTTCCCATACGCCTTGACAGATACCACTCCGATGAATCCTTTATCTTCACCAGAAGAGCATCGTGAAACGACTGCTGTGTCGCCCCTTCCTTTTTATAGCCTGTCGTGTTGAAATTTGCGAGATTGTTTGTGAGCGTATCCATACGGTGCTCTTCGTTTATCATCGCGGTATGGGCGGTATAAAGACCTTTTACCATTTAATCTCTCTCCTTAAGTTTTATATCCGGGTTACAGATCAGTTGACTTCATCATGATAGCCGCTTAGGAAATCCACGTATTTTCCGGTCCCTATGGCCACGGCCGTCATCGGATCTTCTGCCGTCATTGTATTTATTCCGGTCTTTTCGGTTATAAGCTCTTCCAGTCCCCTTAAGAGACATCCGCCGCCGGTAAGTACTATGCCCCTTCCGGCGATATCCGCTGCAAGCTCCGGGGGTGTGCGTTCCAACACACTGTGAATTGCCTCCACTATCTGTGAGGTGGTCTCCTTAAGAGCCTCCTCCGTCTCCTCGGACGAAACCTCTATGGTGACCGGAAGACCTGTAAGAAGATTCCTTCCTCTTACATCCATATAATCTATTTCAGGTCTCTGGAACACCGATCCGATGTTTATCTTTAAATCCTCGGCTGTCCTTTCACCTATCAGCAGATTGTGCTTTTTTCTCATATATCTGACGATCGCTTCATCAAAGTCATCACCTGCGATCTTTATTGAGGTTGACTCGACCGCTCCACCCAGCGATATTACCGCTATGTCGGAGGTGCCTCCCCCGATATCCACGATCATGTTCCCGCATGCCTTGGAAATGTCTATACCTGCACCTATGGCTGCGGCTATCGGCTCCTCAATGATGCCGACCTCTCTGGCTCCTGCCTGATAAGCCGCATCCTCTACCGCCTTTCTCTCCACCTCACTGGCTGCAGATGGTACGCCGACACAGATACGCGGCTTTCTGAAGGTCTTTTTACCGACCGCCTTCTGTATGAAATACTTAAGCATCTTCTCGGTAACCGTATAATCGGAGATAACTCCCTGCCTCATGGGTCTTATTGCCACGATATTTCCGGGAGTACGCCCAAGCATAAGCCTTGCATCCTCACCTATTGCCTTTATCTTATTTGTATCCCTGTCAAATGCCACCACGGAGGGCTCTTTTAACACCACTCCCTTGCCTCTTATATATACAAGGACACTTGCTGTTCCCAAATCTATTCCGATATCAGTTGCGTTCATATATGACCTCATTTCAAAACTTATTATTTTCGTCTGATTAAAAAATCGCAACCCTATAATAAATCGAAATGAACGCTTTTTCAATACACCAAAACGCTGAATTTTTCGGGCTTAAACGGCAACCACCATATGTTGTGGACAATACGTTTCCAAAATACAAAGGGACGCATTTTTATCATTTAAATGCGTCCCTGCAATATTTATATCGTCATAAACCGGAATTACTTTAGCCCTTTTCCAAATTTTTTTATTTTTCCGGATCTGCCTTCCTTTTACGGGGCTTTGCCGCCGGGACATCCCTTTCAAGTACCTTTTTTATATAATATCCGGTATAGGACTGCTTCATTTCAGACACCTCCTCCGGTGTACCCTCGGCTATAACGGTGCCTCCGCCGTCTCCGCCTTCGGGTCCCATATCGATTATATAATCCCCGCACTTTATCACATCCAGATTGTGCTCTATCACCACCACGGTATTGCCGTTTTCCGATAACCTCCTCAAAATCTCCACCAGCTTATGTACATCCGCAAAATGAAGTCCGGTCGTCGGCTCATCCAGTATATAAAGCGTCTTTCCCGTACCGGTTCTTGAAAGCTCGGTCGCAAGCTTTATCCTCTGCGCCTCACCTCCGGAAAGCTCGGTAGAGGGCTGTCCAAGCTTTACATATGAAAGACCCACATCGTAAAGGGTCTGGATCTTTCTCTTAATCTTGGGTACGTTCTCAAAGAATGTAAGAGCCTCTTCCACAGTCATATCCAGCACATCGGCTATACTCTTGCCCTTATATTTAATATCCAAGGTCTCCCTGTTATAGCGGCTGCCGTGACATACCTCGCAGGGTACATAGACATCCGAAAGAAAATGCATCTCTATCTTTACGATCCCGTCACCGCTGCAGGCTTCACACCTGCCGCCCTTTACATTAAACGAAAAGCGACCTTTCTGATAGCCTCTTGCCTTTGCCTCCGCGGTAGTCGCAAAGAGATCCCTTATCATGTCAAACACACCGGTGTAGGTGGCGGGATTTGACCTCGGTGTCCTCCCTATAGGCGACTGATCAATGTCTATAACCTTGTCAAGCTTATCCATTCCCAGAATCTTATCATGCTCTCCGGGGATGGTACGGGCACGGTTCAGCTTTTTTGCGGCACTCTTATATAATATCTCATTTATAAGAGAGGATTTTCCCGATCCCGAAACTCCGGTAACCACAGTCATTATACCGAGAGGTATTTTGACATCGATATTTTTAAGATTATTCTGCCTTGCCCCCTTAACAGTAAGGTATCCGGAAGGTTTTCTCCTTACATCCGGCACGGGTATCTTAAGCTTTCCGCTCAGGTACTGCCCCGTGATCGAATTCTTACACTTCATTATCTCTTTTGCATTTCCCTCGGCTACGAGCTCCCCTCCGTGCATACCGGCTCCGGGACCGATATCTATGATCCTGTCGGCACTGAGCATCGTATCTTCGTCATGCTCCACGACTATAAGGGTATTTCCCAAGTCTCTGAGATGCTTTAATGTGGCAAGCAGCTTGTCGTTGTCTCTTTGATGCAGACCGATACTGGGTTCATCCAGAATATACGCCACTCCCACAAGCCCCGAGCCTATCTGCGTGGCAAGCCTTATTCTCTGTGCCTCCCCTCCCGAAAGCGTTCCGGTCGCACGGCTTAAGGTCAGATAGTCCAGTCCCACATCTATCATAAACTGCACTCTTGAACGTATTTCCTTTAGTATCTGCTTTCCTATAAGCTCCTGCTGCTTAGTAAGCTCCAGCCCGTCCATGAACAGCTTAAGGTTTTTAACCGAAAGAGAGGTTGTTTCGTATATATTCTTATCCCCGACTGTTACTGCAAGAGAGCTCTTTTTAAGTCTCATTCCGCCGCAGTCCTCGCAGGCTGTCACTCTCATATACGCTTCATATTCAGCCTTCTGCGACTCTGAAAACGTCTCTCTGTAGCGTCTTTCCATATTCCTTATAAGACCCTCAAAGGCCTCGTCATATACACCCTCGGAATGTCTGCCCTTATAATGCACCTTTACGACTTTTCCGTCCGTTCCGTATATGAACATATGGCGGATCTTTTCCGGAAGCTCTTCATAAGGGGTATCAAGTGAAAACTTATATTCCTCCGCAAGCGCCTCAAGCAGTGCATGACTGTAGCTTCCTTTCTCCGATGAGGACTGCCAGCCCATACAGCTTACCGCTCCTTCATTGAACGAAAGGGATTTGTCAGGGATCATAAGGTCCTCATCAAACTCCATTTTATATCCAAGACCAGCGCAGGTCGGACACGCCCCGAAGGGATTGTTGAAGGAAAAGCTTCTCGGTTCTATCTCGTCTATGCTTATGCCGCAATCCGGACAGGAAAAGCTGTCCGAAAAATTCATCTGCTGCTTACCGTCCACATCTACCACAAGCAGACCCTCTGACAGCTTAAGCACGTTTTCTATCGAATCGGCAAGCCTTGTCTGTATATCCGGCTTTATCACAAGCCTGTCCACAACAATATCTATACTGTGCTTTATATTCTTTTCAAGCTTTATGTCCTCGGAAAGATCATACATATTCCCGTCCACGATCACCCTGACATATCCGCTCTTTCTCGCCCGCTCCAGAACCTTCTCATGAGTTCCCTTTCTGCCCCGCACGACAGGAGCCAGAAGCTGTATCTTTGTCCTCTCCGGAAGAGCCATCAGTATATCCGTCATTTCATCCGCAGTCTGACGGCTGATCTCCTTTCCGCAATTCGGGCAGTGAGGTATGCCGATCCTTGCATAAAGCAGCCTGAAATAATCGTATATCTCCGTTACCGTGCCTACCGTGGAGCGGGGATTTCTGTTAGTGGATTTCTGGTCTATGGAAATAGCCGGCGGAAGCCCTTCTATGCTCTCCACCTCCGGCTTATCCATCTGTCCGAGAAACATCCTTGCATAAGAAGAAAGGGACTGCATATACCTGCGCTGTCCCTCTGCATATATCGTATCAAAGGCAAGCGAAGATTTCCCCGAACCGGAAAGACCCGTAAGCACGGTCAATTCGTTTCGGGGAATATTTACACTTAAATTTTTCAGATTGTGCTCACAGGCTCCTCTTATCCTGATAAAGCTTTTTAAATCCTTGTCCAAATCAGTTTACTCCTGTATCTTATTATGCTTTTCAAACCTGTCCTTTAATTCCTCTTTTGTTATGCGGCCTTCAACAGCCAAAATAAAATCCGCTATCTGCTCCCCCGTCCAACCAAGGAGCCGCAGACATTCCACCAGATTTGCGTTCTCTGTCATAGTCATAATTATTTCCTCCTGCTATATATATTTTTCCACCATCTTGTCGGTAAATTCCGGACTCCATCTGGTCACTTTAACATCGCTGTGGCGGATACCCCGCTTCATCAGTCCGAAAAGCTGCTCTATATATTCCATGGTCGCATTTCCCGAAAGCTTCGACTCTCCGGAATTTCTGTCATGGAAGCTGTACGGGATCTCAACTATAAGATGATAATCCGTCATCGCAAGCACTTCTACCATTATCTTCCATCCCACGGGCTTAAGATCTGCCCCCTCAAGCATCTTTCTCCTGAACATAAAAAGCCCGCTTGTGGGATCTGATATCTTCCTTAAACAGGGCAGCATCACCTTTCCCATCCATCTTGCCGTACCCGACACAAATTTCCTGTACAGATTAAGACCTCCGTCACTTCCGCCCTTTATAAGCCGGCTCGGTATGCACATATCCGCACCGCTCCTCATTGCCGCATACATTGGACGTAAGATTTCCGGCGGATGCTGCAGGTCCGCATCCATACATGCAAGAAATTCACCGTCTGCCACATTAAATCCTCTGATGACAGCCGTTGCCAGACCCTTTTCATTCTCCCTGTGCTCATAATGCACATGGCTGTTATTCTTTGAAAGCCTTTCCAATATATCGGGTGTATCATCCGTACTGTCATCGATAAACCAGATATCATGCTCTATCCCGTTAAGTGCCTTGTCGATCCTTTCTGTCAGATATTCGACATTCCCCGATTCATTGTATGTGGGAACCACGATCGACAGCTTTTTTTTCTTATTTGTCATAATCATTTATCCTTTTCTTAAGCTCTACCATCTTATCTCTTAATATGGCGGCATTCTCAAAGTCAAGCTCGGCAGCTGCTTTTCTCATCTGCTTTTCAACCTTGTCCGCCAGCTTCTTAAGCTCGTTGATGTTCATGGACTCGGGGTCCTTTTCCATTTCATACTCGCTCTTGGCAACGGATTTTGAAATGCTGATAAGGTCGCGTACCGCCTTTTTTATCGTCTGCGGAGTGATCCCGTGCTCTTCATTGTACTCCTGCTGCAGAGCCCGCCTTCTTTTTGTCTCCTCTATGCAGGTCCTCATCGAATCGGTCACGGTATCCGCATACATTATCACATGCCCTTCGGAATTTCTCGCCGCCCTGCCGACGGTCTGTATAAGTGATGTAGCCGAACGAAGAAATCCCTCCTTATCCGCATCTATTATTGCCACAAGGGATATCTCCGGTATATCCAGTCCCTCCCTCAAAAGATTTATCCCGACCAGTACATCAAATACATCCAGCCTCATATCGCGGATTATCCTTGCACGCTCTAAGGTATCTATGTCCGAATGCATATATTTTACCCGTATACCGGTTTCCCTGAGATAATCTGTAAGGTCCTCTGCCATTTTCTTGGTAAGTGTGGTAACGAGGATCTTATTTCCTTTTTTTGTCTCTTTATTGATCTCGCCTATAAGATCGTCTATCTGACCCTCGACCGGCCTCACGCTTATCTCCGGGTCCAAAAGTCCGGTCGGGCGGATTATCTGCTCCGTGCGCAGCATTTCATGCTGCTCCTCATAGTCTGCGGGCGTGGCGGACACGAAAAGCATCTGGTCTATCCTGCTCTCAAATTCATCAAAGCTTAACGGTCTGTTATCCTTTGCACTGGGCAGTCTGAAGCCGTAATCGACAAGTACGGATTTCCTTGACTGGTCCCCGTTATACATTCCGCCGATCTGCGGTATCGTCATATGCGATTCATCGACTATGATAAGAAAATCATCCTTAAAATAGTCTATCAGGGTCATGGGCGGCTCTCCCGCTTTTCTTCCCGAAAGCGGTCTGGAGTAGTTTTCTATTCCCGAGCAGAATCCCGTCTCCCTCATCATTTCTATATCAAAGTTCGTGCGCTCCGATATCCTCTGTGCCTCTATCAGCCTGTCTTCTGATTTAAAATACTTCACCCTTTCGGCAAGCTCGTTTTCAATAAAGGCTATCCCCGCCTCCATCTTGTCCCTCGGAACCACATAATGCGAGGCAGGAAATATCGCCGCATGCTTTAATTCGGATTTTGTCTTTCCGGTAAGGACATCAAATTCGGTAATACGGTCTATCTCATCACCGAAAAATTCCACTCTTACGGCATTGTCATCCGCCTCTGCCGGGAATATATCCAGCACATCCCCGTGTACCCTGAAGGTCGCCCGCTTAAAATCAAGCTCTGCCCTGTCATATCTTATGGCAACAAGCTCGCGTACCACTTCATCCCTGTCCTTCTGCATTCCCGGACGCAGGGAGATCATCATGTTCATATAATCATCCGGTGATCCGAGTCCGTATATACAGGATACACTCGCAACCACGATCACGTCTTTTCTTTCAGCCAGTGATGCCGTAGCCGAAAGCCGGAGCTTATCTATTTCTTCATTTACCGCGGAATCTTTCTCGATATAGGTATCAGTGGACGGCACATAGGCCTCCGGCTGATAATAATCATAATAGGACACAAAGTATTCGACTGCATTTTCCGGAAAGAACTCCTTGAATTCCCCGTAAAGCTGGCCCGCAAGGGTTTTATTGTGACTTATTATAAGTGTGGGCTTATTTAAGGCAGCTATGACATTTGCCATAGTAAAGGTCTTACCCGAGCCGGTGACCCCAAGAAGCGTTTCAAACTGATTTCCTTCCTTAAATCCCCTGACAAGAGCCTCTATAGCCTGCGGCTGATCGCCTGTCGGTTTATATTCCGAATGCAGCTTAAATTCCATTTGATGATTTCCAAACAACTCCTAACCGGTTTTAAGATCAAGTGCAAAAATCTTTTTCACAAATAACTGTACGCGTTAAAAAGTGTACCATCTTTGAAGGACTTTGTCTATAGCAGCAAGAACATTTGTTCGTGTTTTGGTAAATAGTACAGTAAATAGTACAAAAACTGCATAATAAAAAAAACTCCTTTGGTAAATAGTACAAAACAGACATTATTTAAAAATCACCTCCGATGCGTTAGTCTTAAAGAGAACAGATGAGGCGCCACAAAGGAGGTTTTTTATGATCAATACTGATGACATGACAAAAGAAGAGCTTGTAGAGTACTGGCAGATGGTTATGGAGGATTTTTCCGACAGCAATAAGACAAAGACGGAATACTGCAAGGAAAACGAGATCCCTCTCTCGACCTTCAATTACTGGGTAAATCGGTTAGAAGAACTGAAACAGGCTGATGA
>JAGBOJ010000121.1 GCA_017633935.1 Lachnospiraceae bacterium
CCACGCTGAATGTCTATACTCACGTGAATTTTGAGGATGCAAAAGCAGAGATCGAGAAGCTGAATGTTGTGTAAAAATCTTAAGGTGTAAACGAAAAATAATTACACCTTACTTTACACCTTTTGCCGGTGTAAATATGCCAAAATATGCATATATTATGCCGGCAAATGAAAATGGAAAAGGTGTCTAAGCCCTGATAAAACAAGGAAAAACGATATGATAAAGATACTATTCGTCTGCCACGGCAATATCTGCCGGTCCCCGATGGGGATGTTTATTTTAAGAAAAATGGTTAGGGAGGAGGGGATCGACAGCTTTTTTCAGATCGATTCGGCGGCGACTTCAAGGGAGGAGCTGGGGAATCCTGTTTATCCTCCGGCAAGGAGGAAGCTTATCGAGATGGGGATAGATCCGTCCGGGCATAAGGCTCATCAGATGACAAGGAAGGAATATGATGAGTATGATTACATTATAGCGATGGATCAGTGGAACCTCAGGAACATTGACAGGATCATCGGTTCGGATACGGAAGGAAAGGTGTCGCTGTGTCTGGATTATACGGATGAGCCTGCCGATATTTCAGATCCGTGGTATACCGGAGACTTTGATACCGCTTATAATGATATATATCGCGGCTGTGAGGGTTTTCTTGAATTCGTGAAAAAAGAGCATCCGGAGATCAGACAGGGTTGAAGTATTGAAAATCTCCGGATATTGTGATACATTTTATAGCTGTGTATCACAGAGTTTTAGGTGTTTATAGTATCGGATATATCGGGGAATGCCTTAAAGGGGCAGCGGGTTTAAGGAGATCTTTATGAAGAAAAATGTGGTTATTCCGGCACTGGTGCTGTGTGCCGGATTATCGATGGCAGCATGTGCAAAAAAGGACAGTGCCGAAGCAGAGGAAGCAACCGAGGTAGTACTTACCGAGGCGGAGGCACCGGAAGAGACTGTTAATGCAGAGCCGGTGCAGACGGATATCCCGGCGATGGAAGGTGTGGTTGAAGAGGCACCCGTCTATGAGGAACCGGCAGAGAGTGCTGCACAAGAGGTACCTGCAGAAGAAGGAGCGGTGACCGCAGAGGTGTCCGAAAACGCGCCGGTTCAGGATTTTACGGTTGAAGAGACCGGCGAAACCACTGTCTATACCACTGATACGGTGAACATGCGAAAAGGGCCGAGTTCTTCGGATTTTGAAGTCGTGGGAAAGCTTTCCAAGGGCGCTTCGATCACTTCAAACGGCAAGGTTAACGGATATAAGGGCGACGGCAAGGTATGGTACAGGATAAAGAGAACAGACGGGAGTGAAGATGCATTTATCATAGCAGATTATATCTCAACGGAAAAGCCTGCCGAAACCGCGGAAAAGACCGCCGAAGAAGCAAAGAAGGCTGATACTGCAGCCAAGGCAGCAGCAGATGATGCTGCGGCAAAAGCGGAAGCAGATGCTGCGGCAAAGGCTCTGGCTGATGCGGCAGCCAAGGCAGCCGCAGATCAGGCAGCAGCTGCGCAGGCGGCAACACCGGCTGCGGCGGAAACGGCAGCTGCAGCAGTGCCTGCTACATCACCGGATGCCAAAATAGCGGCAGACTGGAACAGAACAGGAGCCATATCCAGAGGACTTACATGGGATCAGCTTGATGAGGGTACGAAGGCTGCCTTAAGAATACACTATGAGGGACACGGGACCGCCGGCTGGTAATATCCTACAGCGGCTTTTGAAAATGCTGGTAATCCTTAAGGGTTTTCCAGTGACCGCCCCATGTGAAGCCGTGACTTGTAAACAGCTTATATGCCAGATCGTTTTCGTCGATCTTATGAGGGAAATCGGCAGATCTGTCGGCATAAGCCTCTGCGCCGGCAGGAGAGATCCTTATCTTTCCGTCGGGATAGGTCACATACGGATTATAAAAGGGATTCAGGTCTACCGCCACTCCTAAGGCATGCTTGGAAAGATTCGTGCTTCCGGCGACTACCCTGTAGTTAAAGCAGGAGGTGTTGTTATCGGCGCAGGAAAGATCGTCATCTCCGCCGTAATCATCTATGAGCTTTATCTTTTCAATCTGATATCCCGCATGATAGAGCTCGCTGAAGATCTGTATAAGATCCGGTGCGACAGCCTTATTACATATCATTTCACCCGTCCTTGTCTCACCGTTAAAATCCACATAGGATAACTGAAGATAGCGAAGATCATCATAGGAGATGCCGCAGCCCGGAGGGTAGGAGATGCCTGTTATGCGTTCTTTTATCTCATCGGTCAGCTCGGAGGATGTAAATATTCCGGCGTTGCTGCCGGGGATACTGCCGGCATCATCATCGGATACGGCAGCTTCATCCGTACTTTCAGCAGAGGGTTCTGCTTCGGGAGTAATATCATCTGCGGTATCGCCGGAAGGTGTTACAGGTGACAGGGAATCCTCTGTGTTATTGGGGAGCATCCTTAATGTGCCGGAAACAGAGCCTGTGCCGTCACTTTCTGCAGAGGCGGCGCCTGCTTTTATAATGACCGGTCCGGAAGAAGCGGTATTTAAGGAAACTGAAGTATTTAAGGAGACTGCTTCCGTATCACTCATTACGGCTCCGGCAGAATCCGAAACCAAAAAGCCCTCCTCTGCTGAAGAAGGCTTTACGGTGTGTTTATTTACGGCACAGCCGGTAAAAAGCAAGCCTGTAATAAAAACAGGCAGAAACATGCGCCTCATTTGGTATGCACCGAATCCTTAAGGGTATCGCTGTACATGGCGGAGGGATTTAAGACCCCCCTGCCGCGCTGCGAGATCGTTACATTATCAAGTACGACATTTCCGTAGTTTGACGGATTACGCCGTGCAAGGGAACGGTTTAACAGCTTCTTTTTTCTGGATTTCCTTCTGAGTGAAGGAATACCGTATACCATGATCAGCACTATCACCACAAATATCAGACTTGGCATAACTTTATCCCACCTTTTATTCAAACGGATATTTAATACCGAACTGCCTGCGGATCTCATCCATCTGGCACATTATCTGTATCGTCTGTGAATGAGGCATTTCCGGACATTCGATCTTTCCCTCGTCGATCGCCTTCATACAGGAAAGCACCTCATATTCATAGCCGGTTATCTGCGCGGGAACTTCTATCCTTTTTTCAAGCTTCGGACCGTTTCTGTCGGGACTGTAGATCCTTATCTCCTCGGGGTTGTTGATGTTCTGGACTTCTATAAAGCCTTCCTCTCCGGCGATCAGTCCCATACGGTTCGTGAGCGTATACATGGTGGTAAAAAGGCTTGCCATCCTGCCGTCACCGTATTCGATCATTACCGTGTCCTGACCATCCACTCCGGTATCGGTCATAACGCAGGAGGCGGATATTTTTTTGATATCATCGCCCCAGACCATACTTGCAAAATTAAGCGTATATACCGTCAGATCCAAAAGGCATCCGCCCGCAAGCTCAGGCTTAACGAGTCTTTCGTTCTGAGCTATCTTATAGCCGAGGTTAGCGGATACCGTACGGACTCTTCCGATGGTACCCTGCTCGATGATCTCTGTCAGGATTCTTCTTGAAGGCATATATCTGGGCCATATCGCTTCGGCGAGAAGGAGATTTTTCTTTTCGGAAAGCTCTATCATTTCCCTTGTCTGTTTTTCATTTACGGCGAATGCTTTTTCGCAGAGAACGTTTTTTCCGGCATTCAGCGCTTTTATGGTCCATTCGTGATGATGTGAATGGGGGACTGCTATATAGACGAGATCTATCTTATCGTCTTCAAGCATTTCCTCATAGCTTCCGTAAGCCTTTTCAAATCCGAATTCCTTTGCGAAGGCTTCGGCCTTTTCAATACTGCGGGAGCCTGCCGCATAAGCGTTTACATCCTTTAAGCCGGCGACCGTAACCGCCATCGTCCGGGCTATACCGCCGCACCCCAAAATTGCAAGATTCATACACAACCTCCTTATCAGAAAACCACATAACCCTGTCTGATATTTTACTACAAAAACCGGGGGTTTGTACAGTCTGCCGGGTTCAGATTCAAAGTCCTTAAGGAGGAAATAATTCCCAAGTAGACAAACCTTTTCTTAAATAATGCATCACCATACCACCACATGTAGATAACACTACTACATTGCTATAAAAGACAGGCTTGTGATAGAATTGCGAAAGAAAATGATTTCGGGGTCCTAAAGGGAGCTTATCAGGGAAGGATTATTAAGATGTCTAAAATAGCGATCGTCACTGACAGTAACAGCGGTATCACCCAGAAGAGAGCGAAGGAACTGGGATTCTTTGTGCTGCCGATGCCGTTTGTGATAAACGGTGAAAATTATTATGAGGATATAAATCTGACACAGGAGCAGTTTTATGAGCTTCTTTCGGATGACAGCGCGGACATCCATACATCACAGCCCTTGCCTTCGGAGGTTACGGGACTGTGGGATAAGCTGCTTAAGGATTATGATGAGATAGTCCATATCCCCATGTCCAGCGGACTTTCGGGGTCATGCGAGAGTGCGTCGGCATTTGCCGCCGATTATGACGGAAGGGTTCAGGTGGTAAATAATCAGAGGATATCGGTGACGCAGAAGCTTTCGTGCTTTGACGCAAAAAAGATGGCAGACTCGGGGATGACTGCTGCCGATATAAAAAGGCGGCTTGAGGAAACGAAATTCGATTCAAACATATATATAATGGTCGACACCATGAAATATCTTAAAAAGGGCGGAAGAGTAACGCCTGCGGCTGCGGCGGTGGCAGGCATATTAAACATTAAGCCCATACTTAAGATACAGGGGGAAAAGCTGGATGCCTTTGCCAAATCACGCGGAGTAAAGAATGCAAAGCAGGTGATGATAAAGGCGGTAAAGGACGATCTTGAAAGAAATTACGGCGGGTTAAATCCGGATGACCCGAAAGTGTGGATCGGTATGGCCTACACCTTTGATAAGGAGGCGGGGCTTGAATTCAAGGAGGAGGTCGAAAGGGAGTTTCCGGGATATAAGATATTTATGGACCCGCTTTCACTGAGCGTTTCCTGTCATATAGGTCCCGGGGCGATAGCCGTTACCTCTACCGGCATCCTGCCGGACGGTGCAAGTCCGGAGGAGATCGGGGACCTGTTATAAATTGCGGCGTGATGTTTACATAAAATATCAAGATGATGTCAGGGGCTAAAGCACCTTTTGACCCTAACATCATCTTGATATTTTGTTTAAATAGTAATACAATGTTACCGTCCGGTCATGAAACGGTGACCGGACGGCGTTTTTATTATCCGTAAGGAATTGAAGGCGTCAGCAGAGCTGACCGGTATCCTGCGGGCGGGTGGGCATGATTACATCTTCCCTGCCCGATTATAAAGAGGGGAAATATATATCTTATGAGATTTCACGAGGTTACCTCCGCGTTGCCGGATAAGGAGACCATAGAGAAGGAATACCGCAATTCAAGAGAGATAGGTGCGGTAAGGATAGGTGAAGATCATCTCTTTTTCAGACTTGGCTTAAAACATTACGGAATACCCTATACAGATATAAAAAAATGCTTCAGACGGGTAAATGTGGTTCCGATGAAGATGTGCTGTGCAAACGGCGAAATGGAGCTTGAAAGCCTTATTATCGCAAATGAGGAAAAAGAACTGGCACAGGTTCCGCTCCCGGGTACGAGGGCGGCAAGAGAGCTGATGAAGGAGCTGAAAAAAAGAATGCCGGATACGGATTTCAGCGCGCCGGCAAAGCCAAAAGAAGATGATCAGCTTAAAAAGGAAGCCTGAAAATGGCGGGATTTCAAGAGGTACTTGACAGACTGTTAAAGTCATACTCGTCCTATTACAATATAAATACGGATACGCCGGCTAAACCCTTTGCGGCGGAAGCAGTCTTCGGAATCCATGATGAGCAGTATTTTCTTATAAAAAGTGCGAAGCTGTCCGAATCGGATTCAAAGGAATTTGTGTTTTTTGCCCATACGGAGCTGTTAAACGGGGATACCTTAAAAGCACTCGACAGCAGGGCGTGGGAAGAGGGCTTAAGCAGGGCAGAGATAAAGGAAAACCATAAAAATACAGATGTGGTGCTGATAATACTTGCGGATGCTTTTGCGGGAGATATCGGTAAGGCCGTAAAAAGGTCAAAGCACTACAAGAGTTATAAATTCGGCCTCTGGGGCTGGAGCAGTTACAGGCTGATTGCTTATGAGCTTTCTTCGGGAAAGACATATACGAACAGACTCGGAAGTGACCTGAAGAGGCTCTTTGCAATAAAGAAAAAATGAGTAGAAAAGGAGTAGAAAAATGACAGCATTACTTATCATCATCGCTGCTATAGTCATTCTTGTTATAGGTTACATCACCTATGGAAGCTGGCTGGCTAAGCAGTGGGGGGTTGATCCGACAAGGGAGACACCCGCAAAAACAATGGAGGATGGCGTTGACTATGTCGCGGCACCCCCGGCAGTACTGATGGGACATCACTTCTCATCCATAGCGGGAGCAGGTCCCATAAACGGTCCTATTCAGGCGGCGGTATTCGGATGGGTTCCGGTGTTCTTATGGTGTGTCATCGGAGGTATCTTCTTTGGAGGTATTCAGGATTTCGGTTCGCTTTTCGCGTCGGTCCGTCACGGCGGAAAGTCTGTAGGTGAGATAATAAAGGATTCGATGGGAGACAAGGCAAAGAAGCTTTTCATAGTTTTTGCGCTTCTGGTTTTGATCCTCGTCGTGGCATCCTTCGTAAACGTCGTTGCAGGTACCTTCTTTACGGCTGATGATGCGGGACAGTTCGGTTTCGTAGCCGGCCCCACAAACAATCAGACAACGGCTATAATATCCGTGCTCTTCATCGTGCTCGCAGTTATCTACGGTCTGCTTACTAACAGGGCGGGACTTAAGACCGGACCTGCTACATGCATCGGTATCATCGGCATCATAGCGATAACGATACTCGGACTTAATGTAGGATTCGCAATGGGAAGAACGGCATGGATCATCTTCATCGGCGCATATATAGCGGTTGCATCGCTTATCCCGGTCTGGATCATGCTCCAGCCGAGAGATTACCTTTCAAGCTTCCTGCTTTATGCTATGATGCTGATAGCGGTATTCGGTATAATCTATTCGGCATTTACGGGCTCTGCTACTTTCTCGGTTCCCGCATTTACCGGATTTACCAACGAGAAGCTCGGCCCCCTTTTCCCGGCACTGTTCATCACGGTTGCCTGCGGTGCGTGCTCAGGCTTCCACTCACTGATAGCTACGGGTACATCATCCAAGCAGCTTGATAACGAGAAGAATGCAAAGCCCATCGGTTACGGCTCAATGCTTATCGAGTCGGCTTTGGGTGTTATCTCGCTTATCGCGGTAGGTATGGTATTCCAGAAGTATACGGAGGGCGGTTTCGGTTCACCTTCGGCAGCGTTCGGTGCAGGTATCGCAACAATGTTCGGTCCTGAAGGATCTTCACAGTATAATGTGGTTGCGGCGCTCCTTACACTGGCTGTTTCCGTATTCGCTCTTACATCGCTTGACTCGGCTACACGTCTTTCGAGATTTATGTTCAGCGAGCTTTTCTTAAAGGAGGGCGAAGCATCATATAAGGATGCCACCGGAATAAGAAAGATACTGGCTCATCCGCTTGTGGGAACCCTGCTTATGGTTTTGATCGGCTGTATCCTCGGAGGCTTAAGCCTTTCACAGATCTGGGGACTTTTCGGAGCAGCAAACCAGCTCCTTGCGGGTATAGCTCTTATGGCTGTTGCCGCATGGCTCGGTGAAGTTGGAAAGAACAATAAGATGTTCATGTTCCCGATGGTATTTATGCTTTGTGCCACACTTACAAGTCTTTGCATCACGATCATCAAAAAGCTTAAGATGATCGCAGGCGGAGAGGCTATGTGGGGTGACTGGTTCCAGTGCATATTTGCCGCAGCTATGGCAGTGCTTGCCGTGATACTGGTTATCCAGGGCATTCAGACCTTCAGCAAACAGAGGGCAGGAAAGAGCAAGGCAGCTTAATAAAAAAATAAGGGGGGAGCGTCGGCAGGGGCCGGCGCTCTCTTTTTAATTGTTTCCTGACATTGCGGACCGGGAACATTGGGAGTATTATTTATAGAAGCAAGCTTTGAGTAAAAAGAGGTTTTGGGATGGCGGGCAGTCTTAATTTAAGAAGCATACTTTTAGTCATACAGTATATATGTATCATAGGGTCGTTTATAGAGAGCCTTATAATTGTCAGGCGGTTAAAGACGAATCTGAATGTATACCTTTTCTTAAGCTGCATAGCGCTGCTGATAAACGAGACAGGGTATCTTCTGGAGCTTATCGCAAGGTCAGAAGGGGAGCTGTTAAACGGGATCAGATTTTCCTATTTCGGAAGAGTCTGGTATGCGTATTTTATGCTGTTGTTCGTGGCGGAGCTGGTGCGGATAAAGCTGCCTGTGGCCGTTAAATACATACTTACCGCCATCCATTTTATGATCTACCTGGTGATCCTGACCATGGATCGTCACAGGCTTTATTATTCATGGGTCGAGCTGGATATGGACGGGATGTTCACCAGATTCAGCCACGGGAACGGGATCGTGCATGACATATTTATGTCCATGCAGATGATCTTTATCGTACTGGGCCTGTTCTGGCTTATAAGGGCGTATTTAAGGCAGAAAAGAGGGAAAACGGGCCGGCGCCTTTTTACGGTGATCCTTGCGATAGTAACGCAGAGTGTTTTTCTTATACTGCAGCTGCACGGCATAAAGGGTATCACCAATTATTATGACCTTACGATGTTCGGATTTTTCATCGGTACGATTCTGATGTTCATTGCGATAATTTCCTTTGACCTTTTAGAGACAACCGATATCGCAAAGGAATTCGTGATCGACAGGCTTTCGGAGATCATTATCGCGGTGGATGCAAACGGCATCATAAGATACTTTAATAAGCCTGCCGAGGAGATATATCCCGAGCTTGGTGCCTTAAAGGATAAGGCGATGGAGAGCGGAGAGGGAAATGTCCTGTCGGATATAATACAGGCTATAGAAGAGGATAAGAGCATAAATATCGGAGACAGGATATACAGCCCCGAAGTAAATGAGCTGGTCTACGGAGGGGAGAGCGTCGGAAAGATATATGCTCTGATGGATGACACCGAGCATTACAGATATATGGAAGAGCTACGGGAGCAGAAGGAGATAGCGGATAACGCAAACGAGGCCAAGAGCAGATTCCTTGCGAATATGTCCCATGAGATACGGACACCGATCAATGCGCTTTTAGGAATGGATGAGATGATCCTTAGGGAATCGCAGGAGAAAAATATCCGCGCTTATGCCTCTGATATAATGTCTGCCGGAAGGACCCTGCTTTCGCTTATAAACGATATCCTCGATTTTTCCAAGGTGGAAGAGGGAAAGATGGAGATAATCCCAGTGCAGTACGAGCTGTCCGCCCTTATAAACGACCTTGTGAATATGATAAGCCTGAAGGCTGCAAAAAAGGGACTGGAATTAAAGCTTGACATAAACGAGCATATCCCGCACCTGCTTTTCGGTGATGAGATAAGGATAAGGCAGTGTGTGATGAACATCCTCACCAATGCGGTAAAATACACCGAAAAGGGCTCGGTAACGATGAGGGTCGGTTACTCCTTTACGGAGGATGAAACCGGTATAAAGCTGTCGTTTCAGATAGAGGATACCGGCATAGGCATGAAAAAAGAGGATATGGAAAGGCTCTTTTCTCCCTATGAGCGGATCGAGGAAAAAAGGAACCGTACGATAGAGGGCACGGGGCTTGGCATGAGCATTACGGCTGAGCTCTTAAAGCTTATGGGAAGTACGCTTGAGGTTAAGAGTGATTACGGCAGGGGGTCGACCTTTTATTTCGAGGTGGAGCAGAAGGTCTTATCCTATGATGAGCTGGGAGATTATACACATAAGACAGAAAGCGCAGACAGGGGCGGGGAGGTATATCATGAGCTCTTTCATGCACCCGATGCGCATATACTTGTGGTCGATGATACGGAGATAAATCTGACGGTAATAAAGAGCCTTTTAAAGCAGACCGGGATAGGCATAGATACGGCGCTGTCCGGAAAGGATGCTCTGGGGCTTGTTAAGATAAAAGATTATGATGTAATATTTATAGATCATATGATGCCGGAAATGGACGGGATAGAGACACTTGAGAATTTACGCAGGGATGAGAAAAATAAGGATGTCCCTGTGGTGGCTCTTACCGCAAATGCCGTTTCGGGGGCAAGGGAGATGTTCCTTAATGCCGGGTTTAACGATTACCTTTCAAAGCCGGTGGACGGGATAATGCTTGAAAGGATGCTTATGCATCTGCTTCCCGGAGATAAGGTATACAGGCAGTCTCAAAACAAGGCCGTAAAAAAAGAAAAGAATATCAGCACAAGATCAAGGATCTTTGCGATCGATGACGATGAGGCCGTATGCGAGCTCATATGCAGGATACTTGAGTCCGACTATGATGTTAAGACAAGTCTTACCGGAGAAAATGCCGTATCACAGATCAGGGATTATCTTCCGGATCTTATACTGCTTGATATAAATCTTTCGGATGTGAGCGGATTTGAGGTGCTGGAGGAGATAAAAAGGGATGAGGCCGTATCGGATATACCGGTACTGCTCGTGACGGGACTTGATGACAGTGTGGCAGAGGAGAACGGCTTTAAGAGCGGGGCTTCGGATTATATAAGAAAGCCGTTTGATCCCGAGGTCTTAAGGCAGAGGGTAAGACATACCGTCGATCTTTATCACTATCAGCAGTCCATTGAAGAGGAGGTTAAAAGGCAGACGGTAAAGAGCAGGAGACTTACGAGGGATATGATGCTCTCGCTGTCAAAAGCCGTTGATATAAAGGACCATTACACGGACGGTCATTCAAGAAGGGTTGCGGCGATCTGCGCGGAGATCGGAAGAAGGCTCGGAAAGAGTGATGAGGAACAGATCGGGCTTTACGAGTCCGGACTTTTGCACGATATCGGAAAGATCGGAATTCACGAGGATATCATCCACAAGGATACGAAGCTGACGGATGATGAGTTTTTCGAGGTAAAGCAGCACACGCTTAAAGGGTATGATATCCTAAAGGAGATCACCGGAATGCCGAAGCTCCGTGATGTGGCAAGATGGCATCATGAAAGATTTGACGGTACGGGATATCCGGACGGGCTTAAGGGGGATAAAATACCTGAAAATGCAAGGATCGCCTGCGTAGCCGACTGCTATGACGCGATGACAAGCACCCGTACCTATTCGACACCTAAAAGGCAGGAGGATGTAAGGGCGGAGATAAAACGCTGCCGCGGCACATGGTTTGATCCGAGGATAGCCGATGTCATGCTTCTTATGATAGATGAAGACGTAAGCTATAAAATGAACGAGAATGCGCAGGGCGGCGACGTATGGAGGGAATACGAAAGGCTCTGGGGAAATCTGGATGCTTATGAGACGGTCAAGGAGACGGATACCAGGGCAGAAGAAGGCGAGAGAGTAAAGGAGGAGCTTCCGGAGTGGATTAAGGAGATTTCCGTCATAGATACGGATTCGGGATTGAAAAACTGCGGTTCCGTCGAGGGGTATCTTTCGGTGATGAACGTGTTCCGCCAGACGGCAAAGGCTAAGGCCGACGAGATAGAAAGCCTTTATGAGAATAAGGATATTCCGGGCTATACCATAAAGGTTCACGCTCTTAAGAGCTCTGCAAGGATAATAGGTGCAAAAGAGCTTTCAAAGCTTGCGGAGTCCCTTGAAAATGCCGGGAAGGAAAACAATACGGATTTTATGGATGAAAATACGGGAAGGCTGCTTTTTATGTACAGGGACCTTGAAGAGAAGCTTTCCTTATCCGGGGATGATAAAGAGGAGCTTCCTCTGATAGAGCCTCAGGCCATGAAGGAGGCGTATCAGACAGTTACGGAGATCGCAGGGAGCATGGATTACGGAATGCTTGAGGAATTATTAAAGGATATCCGTAAGTACAGGCTTGAGGCTGAGGACGATAAAAAAATAAAAGAGATCGAAAGCAGATTAAATGATCTGGATTGGGAGGGCATTATAAATGCAGCTGGATCAAACTGATAAAAACAAGGTGCTCATCGTAAGCACCAATGAGAGCTTTCTTGCAAAGAGTCTTAAGGGCAAGCTTGAAGGCACGGGAATAAAGACCGGTTTTGTACACGATGATATAAAGGAGATGGAGGGACCGGCAGGGGATGCGGATGCCATCGTGCTTTTTATGGGGGATGAAAGAGGAGCATCTGCGGAGGCACTTGTGTATCTTAAGGACATCGTGCAGGAAAGGGACTGTGCGCTGATCCTTATAGGAGCGCAGTCGCAGTGCGATAATATAAAAAAGACCATTCCCGGGCAGTATATCACGGGCTCCTTTACAAGACCTTTAGATATCGATGCCTTAATAGGACTGATAAGAAAATATCTTGATGAGAACACCGGTGATAACCGGAAAAAGAACATCCTTATCGTGGATGATGATATCACATATATGAGGACGGTCTATGAGTGGCTTAAGGATTCATATCATGTGGGAATGGCTTCAAGCGGAGTGCAGGCCATAAGCTATCTGGCAAAGAACAAGGCGGATCTTATCCTGCTTGATTATGAAATGCCGGTGGCGGACGGACCCCAGGTGATGTCCATGCTGAAAAACGACTCCGATACGGGGCAGATCCCGGTAATGTTCCTTACAGGACACGGGGATAAAAAGAGCGTGATGTCGGTGATCGGCTTAAAGCCGGCTGACTACCTCTTAAAGACCATAGATAAGGCAAAGCTCCTTGAAAAGCTGGACAGCTTTTTTTCAGAGCATTAACGGACGGGGCTATAATGGAAACAGAAATCGAACAGGTAAATACCGGGGAAAGTGCTCTTATAAGGTTTGAAAATGTCGGAAAGGTCTACAAAACCGGACAGATAGTATATGAGGCGCTTCATGATGTAAATCTTGAGATCAATGAGGGTGAGCTTGTGGTGATCTTAGGACCAAGCGGCGCCGGAAAGAGTAC
>JAGBOJ010000122.1 GCA_017633935.1 Lachnospiraceae bacterium
ACGGCACTTTCGATGGTACTTGGAGGATGCGGGGCATCCGGAGCATCGGGCGATGCGGCACCGGCCGCTGACGGTGCGGCAGCAGCGGAAGAAACCGCAGATACTGCCGAGGCACCCGCAGAGGATGCAGGCGATACAACGGATGCGGGTTCCCCGGCCGAGACACCTGAAGGCGGGATACGTCTTGTCAACAATAAGGTTGAGGTTGACGGCGGATTAAAGAAGCTTGCGGCTGCCTATGAAAAGGAGACCGGAACTCCCGTAGTGATCGAATCACTGGGAGGCGGTATCGATACGCAGGCAACCTTAAAGGGATACTATCAGGCAGGCGATATGCCGGACATCTTCGTATTTGAAGGTGATATCCACTACCCTACATGGGAAGGGCTTCTGGCTGACCTTTCCGGTGAGGAATGGGTAGGCGATACCGAGGCGGAATATGTACGCGACGGCAAGGTTTACGGATTCCCGACCACAACAGAGGCCATAGGGCTTGCCTACAATGCGGATATCCTTGCAAAGGCTGACATCGATCCCAAGTCGATCACCGGACCCGAGAGCATGAGAGCCGCTTTTGAAAAGCTTGATTCGATGAAGGATGAGCTCGGACTTACTTCGGTAGTGGGATACTATACAGAGTCTTCACAGCTCTGGTGGTCACCCGGACAGCACATTTTCGGCACATACTTTGATGAAGGACTTAAGAGAGATGATACAACCTATATAGATATGTTCAGCGAAGGCGGAAAGCTTGATGAAGAACGCGCCAAGCAGTGGGCGGAGATGGTGACTCTGTTTAACGAGTTCACGGACCCCAAGGGAGTTTCGGGCACCTATGATGATCAGGTTAAGGGATTTGCAAGCGGAAAGTACGCATTTGTAACACAGGGCTCATGGATAGGAGCTTCTCTTACGGATCAGTACAAGGATGACTATGCTGCATCCGGAAACTTTGAGATAGGGATGATCCCCTACGCATTCATCGAGGGACAGGATACGATCCTTACAAATTCTCCCAACTGGTGGGGAGTGTTCAACGAAGGAAACGTAGACGCTGCAAAGGCATTCCTTGCATGGTGTGCAAAGGATGACGGAGGACAGGAGATACTCGCAAAAGACTGCGGTTTCATCTCGCCTTATTCCTCAAATACGCACGCTGCCGACGATCCGTTTGCAAAGACCATAGCGGATTACACCGCAGCAGGCAAGACCTCTTCGTGGCACTGGCTTTCAATGAAGGAAGGCATCGGACAGAACGCTACGGGTGTGGTATTCCAGGATTACGCGATGGGTAACTTCCCCGATGCAGATACATTCTTAAAGACCCTGGAACAGGTTTGCGAAAGCTACTACGCAAACTGAGATCAGGATAACTAACTTTACCTTAATGGGGGCTCCGACAGTCTGCCGGAGTCTCTGTGATTATAAAACCTGATAAGGAGGTATTAAATGTATACTTTATCCGAAAAAAAGGCATGGTGGAAAGAAGCCGTAATCTATCAGGTATACCCGAGATCATTTGCCGACAGCAACGGGGATGGCATAGGAGATATAAACGGCATTACGGAGCACCTTGATTATCTGGAAAAGCTCGGGATAGATGTGATCTGGCTTTCCCCGGTCTACAAATCTCCCAACGATGATAACGGTTACGACATATCCGATTACAGGGATATAATGACCGAATTCGGTACGATGGAAGATTTCGACAGGATGCTTAAGTCGGCGCATGAGCACCATATCAGGATCGTTATGGACCTTGTGGTAAACCATACATCGGATGAGCACGCATGGTTCGTGGAGAGCCGTAAGTCAAAGGATAATCCCTATAGGGACTATTATATATGGAAGGAGCCGAAGGACGGAAAAGAGCCGAATAACTGGCAGTCGTGCTTTTCGGGATCTGCATGGCAGTATGATGAAGAAACGGGAATGTATTATCTGCACTGCTTTTCAAAAAAACAGCCGGACTTAAACTGGGAGAATGAAAAGGTCAGGGACGAGGTCTTTGATATGATGACGTGGTGGTGCGAGAAGGGCATAGACGGCTTCAGGATGGATGTTATAAGCATGATCTCAAAGGACCCGGCATATCCTGACGGGGAAGTAAGGGATGGTCTTTACGGAGATATGAATCCGTTTGTCTGCAACGGCCCTCATGTGCACGAGTACCTGCAGGAGATGAACAGGAGAGTGCTGTCAAAATACGACATAATGACGGTCGGAGAGGCAGCGGGAGTTACGATAGATGAGGCAAAAAAATATGCCAATCTTGAGGGGACCGAGCTTGGGATGGTATTTCATTTCGAGCATACCGACGGCACCAAGACGGCGGGAAATGTCATTGAAAAGTGGGGCTATGAGCATCCGAAAATGCCCGTAGTAAGGGAGATACTGAACAAGTGGCAGATCGAGCTTGAGGGAAAGGCATGGGGTAGTCTCTACTGGGACAATCATGACCAGCCGAGAGTGGTTTCAAGGTTCGGAAACGATGCTCCGGAGTGGAGAGTGCTTTCGGCAAAGATGCTGGCGACCTGTCTGCATATGATGAAGGGCACACCCTATATATATCAGGGGGAAGAGCTGGGGATGACAAATACGCATTTTTCATCCATAGAGGACTGCAGGGATATAGAGGAGATAAATGCCTATAAGCAGTATGTGACGGATCACAAAATGGTATCCTCCGAAGAAATGCTTAAATGCTTTGATGCCGTGGCACGCGATAACGCAAGAACTCCCATGCAGTGGGATGACAGCGAAAATGCCGGATTTACAAAGGGAACACCGTGGATAAAAGTAAATCCCAATTATAAGGAGATAAATGCAGCTTCACAAACGGATGATCCCGATTCCGTATTTAACTATTATAAAAAGCTCATTAAGCTCCGTCATGAAAATCCGATAATGGTATACGGTCTTTTTAAGCCGTTGCTCACCGACAATGATGCGATCTATGCTTATGAGAGGGAGCTTGACGGTAAAAGACTTGTTGTTGCCTGCAACTGGACAAAGGAGTCCCGAAAATGTAATCTGTTTGATGAAACAGAAGGAAGCGAGCTTATATCAAACTACGATACGCATGAAAAGGGCATTCTCAAGCCTTATGAGGCACGTGCGGTTCTGATATAAATGCAGCTTTAAACGTAGGTTTAATGAAAGGACTGCTTTATGAAAAAAGAATGGTGGCACAACAAAACAGCTTATCAGATCTACCCTAAAAGCTTTATGGATTCAAACGGGGACGGCATCGGCGATCTTAACGGTATTATCGGAAGGCTGGACTATCTTAAGGATCTTGGTGTGGATATTATATGGCTTTCCCCCATATATGTCTCCCCTCTTGCCGATCAGGGATATGATATAGCCGATTACAGGGCAATAGATCCGAGATTCGGTACCATGGAGGATATGGACAGGCTCTTAAAGGAGGCTCATAAAAGAGATATCCGCATACTTATGGATCTGGTGGTAAATCATTGCTCCGATGAGCACGAATGGTTTAAGAAAGCCTGTGAGGATCCTGACGGAAGATACGGGAAATTTTTCTACATAAGAGATGTAAAGGACGGAAAGCTGCCGACAAACTGGAGATCTTATTTCGGCGGGCCGGTCTGGGAAAAGCTGCCGGGGCATGAAGACAAATATTATCTGCATGTCTTTCATAAAAAGCAGCCCGATCTGAACTGGGAAAATCCGGATCTCAGGGAAGAGATATACAAAATGGTAAACTGGTGGCTGGATAAGGGTCTTGACGGGTTCAGACTCGATGCCATCATAAATATCAAAAAGGCTATACCTTTCAAGGATTACGAGCCGGACAGGGATGACGGGCTCTGCGCCATCACAAAGATGCTTGAAGAGGCCCGGGGCATCGGGGAATTTCTCGGAGAATTAAGAGACCGCACCTTTAAGATACATGATTCCTTTACGGTGGGTGAGGTATTTAACGAAAAGCCCGAGGAGCTTCCGGATTTTATAGGTGAAAACGGTTATTTCAGCTCCATGTATGATTTTTCGGCGACCGTATTCGGACAGAGCAATGCCGGATGGCAGGATTATACCGACATCACTCCGGATGATTATAAGAGATGCATTTTCGGCACACAGAAAAAGGTCTCGGATGTGGGCTTTATATCAAATATCATAGAAAACCACGATGAGCCGAGGGGGGTGTCGCATTATCTGCCTGAGGACGGAAGAAATAATGACGGAAAAAAGATGCTTGCAACCGTGTACTTTCTCTTAAAAGGACTGCCGTGGATATATCAGGGGCAGGAGATCGGAATGGAAAATATCCCGGTCTCATCGATAGATGAGGTGGATGACATTTCTTCCATAGATGCATATAAGGTCGCGCGTGATGCGGGGAAGAGCGATAAGGAAGCCTTAAAGCTCATAGAAAAGTACGGGCGCGATAACGCAAGGACACCTTTTCAGTGGGACGGTACGGAAAATGCCGGGTTTACTACCGGTAAGCCGTGGCTTCGTACAAATCCAAATTATACGGTATTGAACCTTGAGACTCAAAAGGAGGATGCGGATTCCGTATACAATCACTACAAAAAGCTGATCTCGCTGAGAAAAAGCGAGGAATACGGAAACACACTGGTATATGGGGAATTTGAACCTTACCTTGAGGAAATGGAGGATGTGATAGCCTACTACAGAAAAGACAGCAGCAAAAAGCTCCTTATCCTTTCAAATTTCCGGGCGCAGGAGCGGACGATCCCGCTTTCCGTAAGGGTAAAGAAGGTGGTACTGAACAACATCACGGACTATGTCAGGAGCTCTGAAGGCGTGGTTATGAGGCCGTGGCAGGCAGTAGTGCTTGAGGTAGAATAAGAACATTGTCTAATGTGTACAGGAGGAGTGCTTTCCGGTTGTTTAAAATGTCAAACCTTAATTAAACTGAAAATAGGGGTTGCATTTTTTGTGCAACAAGTATATTATTGAAACAACTTAAGCGCAAAAGGTTTATAACTTTTGCGGCAAAGGTAAGGTAAGGTAAAGTTAGTTTCATAATTTAAGGAGGACATTTATGAAAAGGAAAGTATTGGCTCTCATTATGGCAGGTACGATGATCTTTGGTCTTGCAGCATGCGGATCGACAGGCGCGGCTCCCGCAGCTGACGCAGCTCCGGCAGATACAGCTGCAGCTGCAGAAGAGGCTCCCGCAGAGGAGGCAGCTGATGTCGAAGCAGAGGCTCCCGCAGCATCAAGCGGATCGGGCATCCGTCTTGTAAACGGAAAGATCGAAGTAGACGCAATGCTCAAGGAAGCTGCAAAGAAGTATACCGAGGAGTCCGGCGTTGAAGTGACCATCGAGTCAATGGGCGGCGGTGTTAACATCCAGGATACGCTTAAGGGCTACTATCAGGCAGACAATATGCCCGACATTTTCGTTTGCGGAAGCGACGATGACTTTGGCAACTGGGACGGACTGCTCGTAGATATGAGCGGTGAGAAATGGGCAAGCGATACAGACGCTGCTTATAAGAGTGACAAGTACGGAACGATCGGTTTCCCTTATACCACAGAGGCTATAGGTCTTGCATACAATGCGGATCTTCTTGAGAAGGCAGGAGTTGATCCCAAGTCGATCACAGGTCCCGACTCAATGAAGAAGGCTTTTGAAACACTTGATTCAAAGAAGGATGAGCTTGGTCTTACGGCAGTTATCGGCTGGTGTGCAGAGCCCAAGGATCTTTACTGGTCAACCGGTTCACACAGCTTCGCAAACTATCTCGATGCGGGTCTCAAGCGTGACGATACCACATATTCCGATATGCTCGCTGACGGCGGAAAGATCGATACGGAAAGATTTGGACACTATGCCGAGATGATCGCACTTTTCAACCAGTACTCCGATCCTGCTCTTCTTACATCGGGTACTTATGATCAGCAGATCTTAGGCTTTGCTTCAGGCAAGTATGCATTTGTTACACAGGGTTCATGGATCGGCGCTACAATGACAAGCGATGATGCCGATGCTTACGCAGAGGCAGGAAATTTCAAGTGCGGAATGGCTCCTTACGCATTTGAGGAAGGCATTGATACGATCCTTACAAATTCACCTTCATGGTGGGCAGTATTCGATAATGACAATAAAGCTGATTCACTCGCATTCTTACAGTGGCTTTCAGAGGATGAGGGACAGGAGATCCTCGTTAAGGATGCAGGATTCATCAGCCCGTTTAAGAGTTGCACATTTGTAGCTGACGATCCGTTCGCAGAGACGATCTCAGAGTACACGGCAGCAGGCAAGACTTCTTCATGGCACTGGCTCAAGAATAAGTCAGGTCTCGACCAGAACGCACTCGGACAGGTTTATGCTGACTTCGCACTCGGCAGCATACCCGACGCAGCAGGCTTCACAAAGACGGTTGAGCAGGTTCTTGCACAGTACTATGCAGAATAAGCTTAAGATTGTATTATCACTATAGAATAAAAGATAGTAGAATGATACGGTCTTTATGATATAATGAAATGTGCCCTTTGGCACATTTCATCCCGCTGGCAGTATTAAGAGAATCGAAGAATACAGCAGGAAGCAACTTATATGATATAATGAAATGTGCCCTTTGGCACATTTCATCCCGCCGGTAGTACTAAGAGAATCGAAGAATACAGCAGGAAGCAACTTATATGATATGATAAAAACGGGCGGTATAAAAGCCGCCCGTATTTTACAAAAAATGTAACTGAAGTCAGCGCAAAACAGCGCTCAACACATGGGTTGCCGGGCATCTAGTGTCTATACATTTTCGCTCGTCTACATTTTCGTCTGCTGCGTTGTTTTTCTTTAAGCGATGCCACCGCATTGCGATCAGAAAAACGCCTTGCAGAGCGAAAATGTATACTTCGTGAAAAGTATAGACAATTGAAAACTGCTACACTAGGCATATGAGCGGCATCCGGTAGGTAAGGCGTTTTATCGCCGGAAAAAGATTGGGGGTAATGTCATGAATAAGAACACGGCAGGTCAGAGAGTGCTTTCGCTTGTTCTTCTGGTGGCAGGAATAGTCCTGCTTGCCGCCGCGCTGATCATGGATTTCAGCGGCAGCCAGAACGCCTTGCGCGGGCCCATGCTGATCATCGGAATCGTAGCATTTTTCATAGGGTTGTATCTCTTCCCTACACTTAAGCATCACAGGCAGATCGTATATGTCATCTTCCTGTTTCCGCTGCTTTTTACTTTCGCGGTAACGGTCATCATACCGTTATTACTGGGTATCTGTTATTCCTTTACGGATTGGACGGGTATCCGCTTCACACAGATAGTCGGATTGCAGAATTACGTTGCGATGTTTAAGGATCCGGCATTTATCTGGTCGATTTTGATAACCTTTATTTTCGTTATAATGAATATGATACTTGTAAATGTTGTGGCGTTTCTGCTGGCACTCTTATGTACCTCGGGTATGAGGGGAGTAGGGTTCTTCAGGGCTTCATACTTCCTGCCGAACCTCATCGGAGGTATCGTTCTGGGTTATATCTGGCAGTTCGTTTTCAGCAATGTTTTGATAAATATAACAAAGATCTCATGGCTGGTGCAGACAAAGACGGCTCTTCTTGCGATCGTGATAGTTTATCTCTGGCAATATGCCGGATATATAATGCTTATCTATGTGACGGGCTTAACCCAGATCCCGGGAGATGTCCTTGAGGCGGCAAAGATAGACGGAGCAAATTCTTCACAGACATTGTTCCAGGTAAAAATACCCATGCTGGCTTCCACCTTTACGATCTGTACGTTCCTTACGCTTACATCGGCATTCAAGCAGTTCGATGTGAATATGGCTTTGACAAACGGTACCGGCTCGGTTCCGAACTTTATGGGAAGCTACCTTTCAAACGGTACGCAGATGCTGGCACTTAATATCTACAATACGGCGATAGCAAAGAACAGCTACGCACTCGGTCAGGCAAAGGCCGTACTGTTCTTCATAATCCTTGCCTGTGTTTCGCTCATACAGGTTCGTATCTCTAACAAGAGGGAGGTGGAGTTATAATGGAAGAAGGAAGATTGGTTGGAAAAGCCGCAAGGACAAGGAGAGTGATCCTTACCATTGTCGGTATAATAATAGCAGCGTATGTACTGTTCCCGTTTTATCTGGTCGTTATGAACTCCTTTAAGGCACAGACCAGCATAGTTGAAAGCCCCATAAGCACTGCCGGCGCATCGTTCGGACAGTTCAGGGCAAATCTTTCGGCTGTAGTAAACAACTCGAATTTCAATTTCTGGTACGCCTTTGAGACTTCGCTTGTTGTAACCGTCATCTCTTTAGTGCTGCTCGCGGTACTCGGAGCCATGGCTGCATGGGTAATAAGCCGTAACAATAAGAAAAAATGGGCGACCGTGATATATATGATCTTCATAGCATCAATGATCATACCTTTTCAGGTTGTCATGCTTCCCCTTATTTCGACCTTCCGTGATGTGGGAAAGTTTGTCGGGATAAGCATGCTCCAGTCGGTACCGGGTATAGTTTTTGCGTACTGCGGGTTTGGCGGGGCAATGACGGTATTTATCCTAACGGGCTTTATAAAGGGTATCCCGTATGACCTTGAAGAAGCGGCTGCTATCGACGGATGCTCACCCGAGGGTACATTTTTCAGGGTGATATTCCCGCTCCTTAAGCCGGTCATCACAACGGTAACGATCCTCAACGGTATGTGGATCTGGAACGATTACCTGCTTCCTTCGCTTATGCTCGGACAGAACGGCAAGGTTAAGACACTTCCGGTTGCGGTTCAGGCATTCGTAGGGTCATATGTAAAGCAGTGGGATCTTATCCTTACCGCAGCTCTGCTTGCGATCATCCCGATGATCATAATCTTCCTGTTTGCCCAGAAGCAGATCATGGACGGTATGATCGAAGGAGCCGTAAAGGGCTGATATATCGGAATACAGGATTATAAAAAGCCGGAGTGGATGGGCACTCCGGCTTTTTTTGGTGTGACGGGATTTCTGCATCTTTTATATTTTGGGAGTCCCCCTAAAGGACATTTTTAGAATCACAAAATCCTGTCCGCATAAAACGGGAATTGCGGGTTTATATCTGACAGATATTTTGGTAAGATATTTATAGTGAACGACAAAAATTTTTGTCGTTCACTATAAAGCCTCCGGCGGATGCACACGGATTTTGTAAGGAAATCTGCCGCTATGGCGGCCAAAATCCGGTGCGGTAAACGCCAAAGTAAAAAGATCTTTGTCGTTTACTATAAGTAACTGATGGAATATACTGATGTCACAAATTGCGTTTAAGCTCCGCTCCGGCCGGCGCTGAGCAAACGTCCCATAGACGTTTTGCAGCACGCAACAGCGCTTCTTGTTTCGGGGTACCGGTACAGCAAATGCAGCAAACCGTGCCAGTCAAACATCCACCGGAGGTTCAACCGTGTTTTGCGGGTCATAAAGTCATAATGCTTATCAGGCAGGCTTGAACACATTATTATCTTTTGACCCTGACATCATAATGGGTATGGTAAAAATAATGGGATTTAATAAAATCAACAGATCATCGGCAGGAATAGCGACAGCTTTTCTTATATTGTTTTCGGTTTTTGTGCTTTCGGGATGTTCAGACAAAAACAGCATCGCGGCGGAAGAGGAAAAAAATAATATTGAGACGGAAATAAAGGAAGAACAGGATATTCTGCCCGATGTGAGTGTGAACTCAGAGAGCGAAAATCAGGAGGCAGCAGAACCGGAAACAGAGGCTTTAGAGGTTAAAAGCCCGGAAAATACAGAGCCGGAAGCGGAGAGCACAGAGCCTGAAAAGGAACAGCTTAAAGCCACTGATGCTGAAAAACTGCTAAAAGAATTGTTTCTTTCACAATCAGGGATCGATGAGGAAGATATTCTTACTTTCGTTGCAGATGACTATGACAGAAACGGAAGCTATGAGGCTTTTACATTGGTCGGTGCAGTCAGTGAGTACGATGATGCCAAAGAGGGGGAGATTTGGTTTGTGGATGAAAACCAATGCTTAATGGTGATCCCGCAAAAGGTATACTGGAGTGCGGACGGAAAACTGGATTTTGAACGGCGGGCATATGCTTTTTTTAATGAGTATTATGCGACCGGAGCTCTTTCCCATGTCTGGACCGTAAAAGAAGGGAAACCGGTGGAAGATGAGATATCCTGTAAAGGAGAAGTCTCACAGAAGGTTGAAAACAACGATTTTCAGATCACGGATTCCACTTATGATATGATGCGGGACAGTGACGGAAATATGCTCGGACATACATGGAAGCCATATTATTTCTATTATGATGAGGAAGGAGATTGCATACATGAGTATGCAGGGACCGAGATAACAGCAAATGAGGCTGCAGAGCTTGCCGGAAAGGATCTGGTAGGCGAGGCAGTCCCTCAGGGTGCGGTGCCTGACAGCATCATTAAAAGGGAAAATGGGATCATACATATCAATTTTCATACCGAAGATGAATTCGGGGCAACCTTTAATCATGTGTCGTGGAATATAAAAGAAAAGCGCTATATCAATGAATATGAAAATTCTTATATAGCTGACCCCATAGCTCAGGACGGAATCTATCTTAAGTCCTTGCTCAGTAGTTATCAATATTAGAAAATCCGTTAAAGGCACTATGATATTTGTGATGATCCCCGGACAGATACTGGCGGGCATACTTTTTACGGCATTGGGTGTATTTCCGGATAATAACAGGGCGAAAATATAAGGGGCAGATAAATATGACTACAAGAGAGCAGGTATTGGAATACGGGCTGCGGTTTGAGGATACATATCAGGATACTCCTTTTCATGATACAAACTGGCAGCTTATCAGATACAGAAAAAATAAAAAGGCATTTCTCTGGACATATGAGAAGGACGGGTATATCAATCTGAATGTAAAGGTAGAGCCGGATAAGGCTTTTTTCTGGAGAGACCGTTATAAGTCGGTAATACCCGGGTATCATCAGAATAAGGAACATTGGAACACAGTCATTCTTGACGGGAGCATACCGGATGAAGATATAAAGGTTATGATCGCGGAAAGCTATGATCTGATATCGGACAGTCCGTCTAAAAGGATTTATGAGGCGGTTAAGAGGATACCGTACGGCTGTGTGGCAACATATATGCAGGTGGGTGAGGCTGCCGGAAACAGAAAAATGGCAAGGGCAGTCGGGAATGCACTCCATAATAATCCCGATCCCGATCATATCCCCTGCTACCGTGTGGTAAATTCCAAGGGTGAGCTGGCAGGAGAGTTCGCGTTCGGGGGTGCGGGTCAGCAGGCAAAGCTTTTGATGGCAGAGGGAATAGAGGTTATCAACGGGAGAGTGGATCTTGGTAAATACCAGTGGAAGAACGGGGATAAGCTATGAGATGTGATGATTGTCAATATTATGTCTATGACGAGGAATATGATGAGTATGTCTGTGATATGGATATGGATGAGGACGATTACGCCCATATAATGATGCAAAGCAGCAGGGATTGTCCATATTGGAGAAACGGGGACGAGTACGCGGTTGTAAAGCATCAGATGTGATGGATTTATGTAAACCGAAAAAGAAAGAAATTTCTTGATTATTTATTAAGTGATAAATATAATATAGCTATGGGTCTTTAAGCAGACCGGTTATGGGGCATTGGCGCAGCTGGGAGCGCGCCACACTGGCAGTGTGGAGGTCACGGGTTCGAATCCCGTATGCTCCACTCTTAGAAGCCGCTATTTATGCGGCTTTTGAAATTTCATTTTGCATTTCATTTTGCATTTTCTTCCAAATCTGTCAGATATTCCTCCATCTTATTCATGTAATAATCCGACATTGACTTAATATTATTCTGATACACGCTTTTCATTACCTGGCTGTTTGAACCGCGCGCCCATCCACCCATATCCGCGGTGTAAATATCAGGGATATTTAATACGGCAGCGGTTGAGGCAAAATAATGCCGGAGGTCGTGAAATCTGATCCCTTCTATTCTGAGCTTTTTCTTCAGTTCAATAAAGCGCTTTGAGATGGTAGCCGGCATATAAGACACAATAAAGCCTGTTCCGGATCCCAGATCAGGAACTTTGACATATCTGTCACTGTCTGCGGTCTTGGGAATCTCTTTATAGACCCATGCACCGGTGGAATCCTTGACAAAATCAGCGTGAATATGAGCAATACCATCAGAGATGTCCTCATATTTTAAGGCGCTGATCTCACCAGCCCTCAAGCCCCGTATGCCCAACTGTATACATATCTTTAATTTTGGCGGAGCTTCGGCGAGCAGTTTTATCACAGCATCGTCCGAGGGAGATTCAGGGCGTTTCTTTCCCTTCGGGGGCAATTTTACACGATAGATCGTGTTAGACTGAAAAAAGGTAAGGGAAGAGCTCAAAAGGCCGTAAGCGTTATGCACGGTTTTGGAGCTGACCTTATGGGACATATCTGATATCCAAAGCTGCAGGGTCTCGGTGGTAATCTTCCGGATCCGCTGTGACCCGATATCACAATAATAGGATGCAGCCATACGCCGGTATTCGCGGATCGTGGAAGGACTAAGCACTCCCTCGCGGGCGGTGATGTATTTGTCGATAGCCTCCGCGACAGTCAGATCATTTTGAATGCGGCGGGTTTTATTTGCTTTGAACTCGGCGGCCTTCAGTTCTGCCTCGTTTTTTGTAAGAGCCGTAAAGCTCTCATACTTCCTTTTGCCGTTCTCGGTATGGGAGTATACAGTTACATTCCACATACCGGAGGGCAGTTTCTTTGCTTTGGCCATATGTTCCTCCTTATAGTCCCACGGAATCGACACCATACTCGGCCTGCTCCCTGGTAAACTGCGAACCGTGTTCAGAGGAGAGCTGATCGATAAGGCCGTCACGGGAGAAAGACTGATAATCGAGGTATTCTTTGGCGGCTTTTGCGGCCTGCTCATTCCAATCAACTTCGCCTTTATCTTCCAGGGTCTTCACACCATATTCTGCCTCTTCCCGGGTGAACTGGGATCCGGAATCGGAGGATAACTGATCTATGAGGCCCTGCCGGGAGAATGCCTGATAATTAAGATATTCAACCGCCCCTTTATAGGCCTGCTCATTCCAGTCAACCATATTATTCTCTTCGAGGAAACTTACAGCCTTCTCCGCATCCGCTAAGGGGAATTGGGATCCATATTCAGATGACAGCTGATCTATCAATCCCTGCCGGGAGAATGCCTGGTAATTAAGATAGCTTTCAGCCTCCCTCAGGGCGTTGCGCTCGCTCATGCTCAGGGCACTGTCGTCTGCTTCCGGTGCTTCGGCGGGCTTAGGATCCGGCTCGGATTCCTTCTGGTAGTCCTCAAAATTGATAGCGGGGGCTTCTTCTTGTTCAGGCTCGGCAGCGGCCGGCTCTTCGGCGGCCGGTTCCGGAGCTTCGGCAACAGGCCCAGATTCCTTCTCTTTCTTAGAGTCTGAAGTGCAGCTTCTCACCATACCGATCAGGATAAGAGTCAAGATCCCGAGCGTAATAAACATACCCTTTGTGTAATTAGTATTATTTTTCTTGCTTTCCACAGCTATACCTCCTTCAAAATGTATAAATTCCCATCTACTCTGTCTAAATCTATGCCTCTCTTTTTTCTTGCTGCTCTTCTTCCGGCATCTTAAGAAGAAGACGAATATTGCTCTGTGTAACTGGATCCGCAAGCTCATAGTGGCGTATCAATTCCAGATAAAATGGTTTGATAGACATCTTGAATTCAGAGTGCGTCTCCCCGGTCATCAGATATTCTGGTGATACTTCCAAGAAGTTAGCTATCAATTTTAATTTGTCTTGTTTGGGGATATATCTCCCTGTCTTCCAGTCGGAAAAAGTAGACGGCGCTATGCCGGTAGCTCTGACGACATCGGCAACCCTAAGACCCTTGAGCTTGATCAGATCCTCGAAAATCTCATACATTACGAAACCTCCTTACAACAAATTTCGGAAATACAAAATTCGGTGTTGACATTTTAAGAAAGCCGTAATATATTAGACTCAAGATTTCGGTTCTCCGAAATCAAAAGCCAATCCATACGGAAATCTGTATTATGTTGACCACACTTTAATATTATACGGATTTCCGAAAAAACACAACCGCAAGATATAGGGAAGGGAGGAAGGATGTACGCAAAATACGCAATTTTGAGAGATGCTAAAGGCTTAAAAGATTTGGAAGTCGCTCAAAAAGCCGAAATCAGCCCCTCGACCCTGAGCGACTGGAAAACGGGAAGGTATACACCGAAGCTCGACAAAATCCAAAAAATCGCCAGGGTTCTGGGAGTGACTATCGACGACCTTATTGAAGAAAGCAAATAAGGAATTGATCAACCGGAAGACTCGCGTAAGCAGAGCAGTTTGAAAACTGAATACAAAAAGGCCGGAAGAGGCGTTATCTCCTTCGGCCTTTTAGCCCACTTTTATTTACCCTGGTCGCTTGCTGAATACCAGACTTTCGGATCGTGCAGGTATTCATCGGCAATAACGCTACCGATTCTCGGGCGTTTGTCACTTATGCAGTTATGGATCTGCAAAAACAAGCCTGCCCTATAGCTGACAGAAACACCAGTCGAACTTTCGTTTTTACGTGAGACGTTCACTTCCGGCTGGTGTACCAAGGAACAGGGCAGGAACAGTTTTTTAATCATAAGATCAACTCCCTTCCTGCCCGATAGGGCTAAGTAGAGCGTAACAGTACCGGAGCATTAAAGCAACTACAGG
>JAGBOJ010000123.1 GCA_017633935.1 Lachnospiraceae bacterium
TACGATAAAACTATCCTTATCCAGCTTACAGCCGTCAAATTTTTCCGCAAGCTCAAAAAGCGCCTGATCCCCTCTTTTTTTAACATCCTCTATTATTCCGTTTACGGTCTCTTCATATTTTCCATAGTCGTTCGTGCTCCTTTTTAAGAGATCGGAAAGTATGTCCTTTTTATTTTCATTATTTAATTCCACTGTCCTCATTTAATAATCCCCCTTAATGCATTGATTATTGCTCTTATCCTTTCTGCTTCAAGCCGCATCGACACCTGGTTTACTACCATTCTTGCCGAAAGCGGGCAGACCTCCTCTAACACCACAAGCCCGTTTTCTCTTAAGGTGGAGCCGGTCTCGACAATATCGCAGATGACATCGGAAAGTCCGACTATAGGCGCCAGTTCAATGGAACCGTTCAGCTTTATTATATCCACAGTCTGATGCTTGGTATTCTGGAAATAATCCCTTGCAATCAGCGGATATTTTGTTGCGACCCTTATCATCTCCTGATGCTTTAACAGATCCCTTGCGCTTTCCGGTCCGCAGATACACATCCTGCATTTCCCGAATCCCAGATCAAGGACCTCAAAGAGCTTCCTGTTTTCCTCCATTATGGTATCCTTGCCCACGACTCCGATATCCGCGGCACCGTATTCCACATAGGTCGGTACATCGGGCCCCTTTGCAAGAAAGAATCTTACCCTCTTTTCTTCATTGGTAAAGATAAGCTTTCTCGTCTCCTTGTCACGGAGCTCATCACAGAATATCCCTATCTCCTCAAGCATATCGAGGGTCTTTAGCGCAAGCCTGCCCTTTGTCAGCGCAAAGGTAAGGTAGGAAGCCTGGGTGACATTTACCGCAGGCTCCCTATTGGCTGGATTCTGAAGAGCCTGGCATATATCGTCCACGCAAAGGGTAAGACCGGTGGCGGGACAGTCTTTTCCGAATTTTTTTAAAAGGTCGTCGTACCTTCCGCCCTTTATCACCGGCTCGCCCGCCGCATGGGTGTAAGCCCTGAAAATGATTCCCGTATAATAATTGTACTTTGAAAGCAAGCCCAGATCAAAGGTGATGTATTTTTCGATGCCGGTTTTTTTAAGCTCTTCATAAACCTGCTTTAATCTGTTAACCGCATTAAGCGCCGTCTCATTTCCGGCAGCTTCCGCGGCATCATCAAGGATACTTTCATCCCCGAAAAGATCCACACACTTTAATATGGCATCTCTTACCTGTCCGGTAATACCGTTTTCGTCAAGTATCTCCGAGGCCGAAACCAGATTTTTATTTGATATCTGCTCCCGAAGCTTATATTCGGCCTTTTCACTTAAAGCCGCCTGCCTGCACAGTCCCTTAAAATAAAAGGCGTTTCCGATACAGACCTGAAAATCCTTAAGTCCCGAGGCCTTAAGCAGCTCTACGGTCAGATTTATCATTTCCGCGTCGGCCTCTACTGAAGCATCCCCCATAAATTCAGCGCCGATTTCCGCTTTTTCTTTAAGCTTTCCCTGATA
>JAGBOJ010000124.1 GCA_017633935.1 Lachnospiraceae bacterium
CTTTTTGATCTTATCAATTCCGATACGTTTTGTTTTAATTGGCTGTCCAATGTAGGTACAGTTATAGTAATAAAAGAAGGGATCAATAAATCCAACCGAACAATTTGCCTATTTGTCAAAACAGTTAAACACAATTTACCCCCGCAAAACCTTGATTTTACGGGGGTAATTCAGCAGGGCTACAAGGATTCGAACCTTGAAATGACGGAGTCAGAGTCCGTTGCCTTACCGTTTGGCGATAGCCCTTTATTTACAACGACAATTATAATATCACGGAAAAATCACAAATGCAAGTAAAATATTCAAATCCGGTATGTTTTTTGCGCTTTTATTCCCGTCCCTGCTGCTAAGCACTTATATTGCCATGTGTGCAGGCGCTTACAGGGAGGGAAACAGGATTCCGATAACCGGACGGTAGAAAAAACACATTGCACGCGTCACAAAAGTGTCACCTTCTGCCCTTACAGAACCTTTGATAAAAACTCCTGGAGCCTCTTATCCTTGGGATTATTAAAGAATTCCTTCGGCTCATTTTCCTCTTTGATCACACCCTCATCCACAAAAAGCACGCTGCTTGCAACCTCTCTTGCAAAGCCCATCTCGTGGGTGACTATTACCATGGTCATGCCGCTTTGTGCCAGTTCCCTTATAACCTCAAGGACCTCGCCCACCATCTCCGGATCAAGGGCGGAGGTCGGTTCGTCAAAAAGCATTACCTCCGGATTCATGGCAAGGGATCTGACTATCGCTATCCTCTGCTTCTGTCCGCCTGAAAGCTGCGAAGGATAGGCATCTGCCTTATCCTGCAGATTCACCCTTTCAAGAAGCTTCAGGGCGTTTTCCTTAGCCTCCTCTGCCGTCTGCCTCTTAAGCATAACCGGCGCCAGTGTGATATTATCCATTATCGTAAGGTTGTTAAACAGGTTGAAATGCTGGAACACCATACCCATCTTGGCGCGTATCCTGTTTATATCTGCATCCGGAGCAGTGATCTCCTCACCGTCTATAAAGATCTGCCCCGAGGTCGGTCTTTCAAGCAGATCTATACAACGCAGAAACGTCGACTTGCCGGAGCCTGACGGCCCGATCACCGCAATCTTTTCCCCGCTGTTTATCTCGTAACTTATCCCCCGCAGGATCTCATTATCTCCGAAGTTCTTTTTCAGATCTTTAATAACGATCACTCTTACGAAGCCTCCTTTCAACCAAAGAGAAGAGATAGCTGATTATAAGGACCAGCGCAAGATAGATCAACGCCACTCCGAAAAGCGGCAGCAGCGCATCAAAGGTAGTCCCTCTTATGATATCTCCGCCTCTGGTAAGCTCATTTAATCCGATGTAGCCGCAGATCGAAGTCTCCTTTAAAAGTGTGATAAGCTCATTTACCAATGAGGGTAAAACCGCCTTAAACGCCTGCGGCAGAATAATTTTCCTCATCGTCTGCACATAGCTTAGTCCCAGTGCCCGTCCCGCTTCCATCTGTCCGCTGTCCACAGACATTATACCTCCGCGTATCACCTCTGCCACATATGCGCCGGAGTTTATCCCGAAGGTGAGCATAGCCACAACCATCTTGGATTTAGCGGAAACAAGTATAATGAAATACATGATAAGAAGCTGGACAAGCGCGGGGGTCCCTCTGATGATCGTGACATAAAGCCTTGCAATAAGATTAAGTATGCTTAAGGCCGCCTTCCTTGCGCCATGCAGCTCCTTTTTATCCTGCTGGTCGTAGGCACAGCGTATTATGCCGACGACAACGCCTATGACCACTCCTATGATCAGGGCAACAAATGTCACGCAAAGTGTAACTTTAAGTCCGCTTGTTATAAACTTCCAGCGGTCATCCTGTATAAAATCCTGATAGAACTTTTCAGAAAAGGAATTCATCTGTGTCTGTTTACTCCGACTTTATATATTTTGAGATTATCTCATCCAGCTTACCTTCGTCCTTAAGCTCTTTAAGCGCACCGTTTATCTGCTCAAGAAGCTCTGTATTATCTTTATTCAATGCTGCCGCATAATCCTCTGTCACATACTCGGTCTCAAGTATCTTTAAGCCTTCGTTTGCGGCAACATAGCTCTTTGCGGGCTCGTTGTCGATGACAACCGCATCAACCTTTCCGGATACCAAAGCCATCACCGCGTCATTGCCCTTATTGTATTCCTCCACATTTTCCGAGCCGAAATCATCCGTGCAGTAGATATCACCGGTTGTGGAAAGCTGAACTCCGATCTTTTTTCCCTGAAGATCATCTATGGAAGCGATATCGGAATCCTCCTTAACGATAACGACCTGCACGCCCGTTGCATAAGTATCGGAGAAATTGACATTCTTTTTTCTCTCCTCGGTAACAGTCATTCCCGCAAGTCCCATATCGGCCTTTCCCGTAGAAACCGCCGTGATGATGGAATCAAACTCCATATCCTCGATCTTTAATTTAAGTCCGAGCTTATCAGCGACCGCTTGTGCGATCTCCGCATCAATGCCTGTTATCGTATCACCTTCGTAATATTCATAGGGCGGAAAATATGCGTTTGTAGCCATAGTGAGCACTCCGTCCTCCACCGTAAGCGACGAACCCTTTGCTGAAGACCCGCATGCCATGAGCATTGCCGCAGACATTACGGCAAATAATACAGATATTAATTTTTTCATAAAGATAACCTCCTTGTGAAACAACCGAATTTCCAAAAACATACTATATCACAAAGAGGCTACCATTCACAATACATAGGAAACGAATTTATTCGTTTCCCATAAAATTCATAACCGTTATTTAATCGTTATTTACCAGCTTCCGTATCTGCTTATTCTGTCCTATTATAAGAGCTGCAATGATCTTTACCACATCGGGGATGATAAAGGGTATCACGCACCATCCCAGTATCATTGCAAGTGATGCGGGAGTGTCGTTTCCGTTATTATAAACGATCATGAACCACACCGTACCGAAGGCATAGCAGGCAGCAAGAGCGACCGCCATTGAAACCGCATACATCCAGAGTTTTTTCCCCAGAAAAGTTTCAAATGCCCACATTATAAGAGCCGAGGCTATAAAACCAATTATATAACCTCCGGTTGAACCCAGAAGGACACCCAGTCCGCCCTTAAAGCCCGAAAAGACCGGCAGCCCGATCGCGCCTAAAAGAATATAAACTACAACGGATATTGTACCTCTTTTTCCTCCCAGTATGATAACGGAAAGAAATACCGCAAAGGTCTGCAAAGTGAACGGAACCGTCATCGGGATCGATATCCATGAGCATATCGCCGTAAGTGCCGCAAAAAAACCAATATAGACCACATCTCTTGTTTTAAGCCCTGTCTCGCTTCTTCCTGCATCTGCTGTTTTGGTTAAATCTGACATTTTGATCTCCTCCTTAAGCATGTCTGTGTATAGCTATTTTTTTAATAATAAGATATAATGAAATGTGCCCTTTGGCACATTTCATCCCGCCGGTATTACTAAGAGAATCGAAGAATACAGCAGGAAGCAACTTATATGATATAATGAAATTCGATACCGCATAAGTATTCCATATGCTCAGCAACTTGTCAACCCTGTTTTATTTTATAGGTGACAATAGATGAAAAAACAGTTTACAACACTTTCAATATCGGATTTTACGGACGAGCTGTCCTCTGTATCTCCGGTTCCCGGAGGCGGAGGTGCATCGGCTCTTTCGGCTGCTCTCGGAGCTTCTCTTTCCGGTATGGTTCTGGAGCTTACGACCGGAAAAAAGAAATATGCCGAATATCAGGATGAGATAAGTGACCTCCTTGGTAAGCTTAAAGGTCTTCGCATCAGACTGCTTCAGGAGATAGATAAAGACGCCGAAGCCTTTGAACCCTTGTCAAAAGCCTACGGCTTACCAAAGGATACTCCCGAAGAAAAGGAAAAAAGAGACGCGATAATGGAACAGGCATTAAAGGACGCCGCCCTTGCGCCATTGGCTCTTATGGAAGATATCCTTGAAGCTCTCAGGATGACCGAACGCGTCTCTTTGATCGGAAGCCGGCTTGCCATAAGCGATGCGGGGGCTGCTGCCCAGCTTTTGGGAGCTTCCATGAAGGCCGCTTCGTTAAATGTATTTATAAACACAAAGCTTATGAAGGATAACGATACAGCAGATAAAATGAACAAAAAAGCAGATGAGCTCATAAAAGAAGCTGAAGAGATATCAAAACGTGCATACGATAACGTACTTTCATCAATAAGATAAGGAAAAACTCATGCAGAACATTATATTAAAAGGATCGGATGTAGCCGCCTCCATAAATGAGGAGATCATAAAAAAGCTTAAGGACTGCAAAAAAATCCCTGAGCTTGCCATAATCAGGGTAGGGGAAAAGCCTGACGATCTGGCTTATGAAAGGGGTGCCGTAAAGCGCCTTGACAAGGTCGGAATGAAGCATACTCTTTTCACCTTTGACGAAACGATCTCCAATGATGATTTTTTGGCGGAATTTGACAGGATAAACTCCGATGACGGCATAGACGGTATCCTGCTTTTAAGACCCCTTCCGAGGCATATAAACGAAAAAGAGGTTGAAAACCGGATACTGCCCTCAAAGGATGTGGACGGGATATCACCCGTAAATATGGCAAAGGTTTATGCCGCTGACGACACGGGTTTTGCACCGTGTACGGCAGAGGCGGTGATCGAGGCTCTGAAATATGCGCATATCGATCTGTCCGGCAAAAATGTGACCGTGATAGGCAGGAGTCTTGTTATAGGAAAGCCTGCTGCCATGCTCCTTATAAAAAATAACGCAACCGTTACCGTATGCCATACAAAGACAGCAGACCTTCCCGGAAAATGCCGCAATGCCGATATCATCATTGCCGCTGCAGGTAAAGCAAAAATGGTCACCTCCGACTATGTCCGTGACGGACAGATTATCATCGATGTGGGCATAAATGCGGACGAAGAAGGAAATCTCTGCGGAGATGTGGATTTTGAGGAGGTTTCAAAAAAAGCCTCCGTTATAACGCCGGTCCCGGGAGGAATAGGCTCTGTAACCACCTCGGTCCTTGCAAAGCATCTTTTACGGGCCGCAGCAGACAGCTGACTCCCGTATAATCAATTTATTCGGCTGTCATAAAGCACTTTAAGAAAATACGAAAGAGAGGGTATTTCGATGAAGGTAATCAGCAAAGGCAAGATGTGGTGTTTCGCCATAGGACAGTTCGGATGGTCACTGCTTTCCGCCCTTATCACAAACTGGCTCGTTTATTTCTATCAGCCCGATACTGCTTCACAGGAAGCCGGCCAGACTCTTTTCATTCCACAGGGACGTGTTATCCTCGGAGTGATAACGATAATAGGCGGTATAAGCGCCCTTGGAAGAGTGTTCGATGCTGTCACCGACCCGCTTATAGCAAGTCTGTCTGACAGATCAAAAAATCCGAAGGGCAGAAGGATTCCCTTTATGCGGCGTATAGCGATACCCTTTGCGGTGATAACGGTACTTGTGTTCTGGTGCCCCGTAAACAGCATTTCCGCCGTAAACAGTGTATGGCTCCTTATCACGATGCTTTTATTCTACCTTTTCATGACCACCTACTGCACCCCCTATAACGCGCTCATATCGGAGCTCGGTACAACGCAGGATGTCAGGATAAATATATCGACTTACATATCGGTGACATTTTTCCTCGGTTCGGCTATCGGCTATGCTGCTCCTTACATCTGGGGCGCGCTCACACCTTCTTTGGGCAGGGTCGGTGCCATAAGAGCTACATTTATCATCCTTTCCGCTGTCGGACTCATCTCTCTTCTGGTCCCGACCTTTACGATAAATGAAAAAGATTATGTCACTACAACCCCGTCTGAGGACAATGCGTTTGCCTCACTTATGAAAACCTTTAAGAACCGTGAATTCAGGGTATTCGTAGGCAGTGATATACTTTACTTTCTCGCGCTCACGATATTCCAGACCGGTCTTCCCTTCTTCATCACGGCTCTTATGAAGCTTCCGGAAACCTTTACGACCATACTCTATGTGGCAATGACCATTCTCTCCTTTGTATGCTATGTCCCCGTAAACATACTGGCTCATAAATACAATAAAAAGAGACTGGTCCTCATCGGCTTTTGCGGACTGTCCGCAGCCTATGCCATAAGTGCCATATCCGGCCTGTTCGGAATAGGCGGGATCGTATGGGGTATCCTCGTAGTCGCTGTGGCTGCTTTCCCGATGGCCATCCTCGGTATACTGCCTCAGGCTATAGTTGCGGATATCGCTCAGGCTGATGCGACCGAGACGGGAGACAACAGGGAGGGCATGTTCTTTGCTGCACGTACCTTTGCCTTCAAGATGGGACAGAGCATCGCAATGCTGATCTTTACGGCATTTGCCTCTGTAAGTCCCGAAACCGGTCTCGGCTACAGGATAGCCGCTGCCACAGCCTTCATCATATGCCTTCTGGGAGCATTTATACTCTCACGCTACAACGAGAAAAAGATACTTGGCATAATAGTAAAAGACTGAGTCGTATATTTCAATCACTCTTAAACCTCAAACATCAGCTCCCCGTAAGTCGGTATGGGCCACAGCCTCTTATCCACGATCATCTCAAGGTCGTCGGCGGGCTTTCTTAAGTTGTCCATAAGCGTCTTTATCTCATCCTTGTAAAAATAAGCCTGCTTACGGGCATCTTCCATATGAGAGGCTTTCTCCTCGGCTTCTTTAAGCTCCTTTAGGGCAGTTTGCATGGCGGACAGCTTTTCGGTCACAGACTTCAGTATTTCCGTATGGACCGAAGCGTCTCCTCCTGCTGCCTTTATCGAATTGGCGGTATCCGCAAGCTCTCTGCTGTAGGTTATCACCGCAGGTATTATCTGCCTTCCCGCCATATCTATCATCGTTAAGGCTTCGATATTGATCGTCTTTGCGTATGTCTCGTAGATGATCTCTTCTCTCGATTCCAGCTCGGTTCTCGTAAATATCTTAAACCTTTCAAACAGCTTAACGGACTTTTCGGTTGTAAGAGCCCCGGCAGCCTCTATCATTGATTTTATATTGGGAAGACCTCTCCTTTCGGCTTCCTTGACCCATTCCTCAGAATAACCGTCTCCGTTGAAGATTATCCTCTGATGCTCCGACAGATTCTTTTTTATCATATCGTGGACCGCCATCATAAGGTCATCCGCCTTTTCAAGCTCATCTGCAGCCTCACAGAATGCCTCCGCCGTGATCGCGTTCAGAACCGTATTCGGACTTGCGATAGAATCTGCCGAACCGACCGAACGGAACTCAAATTTATTTCCCGTAAAAGCAAACGGTGAGGTTCTGTTCCTGTCCGTAGCATCCCTTATAAAATCAGGGATCGTCCTTACACCGGTCTTAAGCTTTCCTCCCTGCTTAACCTTATTGGCTTCTCCCGTCTCTATAAGCTGGGTCACCACGTCGTCAAGCTGCTCACCCAGAAATACCGACATTATTGCCGGCGGCGCTTCATCCGCTCCGAGTCTGTGATCATTTCCCACATCGGCTGCGGACTGTCTTAAAAGATCCGCATGTATGTCTATTGCTTTGATTATGCAGGAAAGCACGAGCAGAAACTGCATATTTTCATTGGGAGTATCACCCGGATCCAAAAGATTGATCCCGTTATCTGTAGTGATTGACCAGTTGTTGTGCTTACCGGACCCGTTTACCCCGGCATAGGGCTTTTCATGCAGCAGGCATCTCATATCATGCTTGATGGCAACTCTTTTCATGGTCTCCATGACAAGCTGGTTATGATCCACTGCTATATTTGCCGTTTCATATATCGGAGCCAGCTCATGCTGGGCGGGTGCCACCTCATTATGCTGGGTCTTTGCCGTAACCCCGAGCTTCCAGAGCTCATAATTTAAGTCCTTCATAAAGGCTCCGACTCTCTCCCTTATGACCCCGAAGTAATGATCCTCCATTTCCTGACCCTTTGGAGCCGGTGCCCCGAAAAGGGTCCTGCCCGCAAACATCAGATCCGGCCTTTTCATATAAAGATCCTTATCTACAAGAAAATACTCCTGCTCGGGACCCACTGAAGGATTGACCTTCTTTGCTTCCGTATTTCCGAAAAGCCTTACTATCCTTATCGCCTGATCGCTCAATGCCTGCATGGAGCGAAGCAGCGGAGTCTTTTTATCAAGTGCCTCTCCGGTGTACGAACAGAATGCCGTCGGAATACAGAGTATCTTTCCGCAGGAGGATTCCTTTATAAAGGCAGGAGAGGTGCAGTCCCATGCCGTATAGCCTCTTGCTTCAAAGGTAGCCCTTAAGCCGCCCGACGGAAACGATGAAGCATCAGGCTCACCCATTACAAGCTCCTTGCCCGAAAATTCCATCATGACCCTTCCTTCATCATCCTCATGGGTGATAAAGGCATCATGCTTTTCGGCTGTGATCCCGGTTAAAGGCTGAAACCAGTGTGAAAAATGAGTAGCACCCTTTTCTATAGCCCATTCCTTCATAGCGTAGGCTACCACCTCAGCCGTCACCGAATCCAGCTTCTTCCCCTCATTCATGGTCTTTTTAAGATCCTTATATACCTTTTTGGGAAGACGCTGCCTCATCACAGTATCATTGAATACATTTTCCCCGAAGACCTCAGTTATCTTCTCAAACTCACTGACTTCGTGAAGACGCATATTATCTGCCGCTTCGTTCATAAACTCCTCCTAAACCTGTTACCATCCTTTATCATATCCTGAC
>JAGBOJ010000125.1 GCA_017633935.1 Lachnospiraceae bacterium
CACTAACACAATATAATAACACACATATAAATCATTGTCTAATGAGCTCCTCCATTGTCTTAAAAAGCACATCCGGTTCTACCGGCTTGGAAAGATGCGCATTGAGCCCCGCCTGCATACTGCGCTGTACATCCTCATCAAATGCATTTGCTGTCATGGCAATGACAGGGATGCTTTTGGCATCGGCTCTTTTCAATGCTCTGATCTCCTTAGTTGCCTGCAGCCCATCCATTTCAGGCATCCTCATATCCATAAGAATCGCATCATAATATCCTTCCTCATGCTCTGAAAACATATCTACGGCTATCCTTCCGTTTTCGGCATATTCAACCTCGATCTCACGGGACTCCAGTATCACTATCATTATCTGTGCGTTTATCGGCATATCCTCAGCCAGCAGAACCCTTTTCCCCCTCAGATCTGCCGAGCCGGAAATTTCCTCATCTACAGTCTCCGAGGATAACGGTATTTCCGCAAAGGTGTCTGCGCCGGCATTTCCGGTCTCCTCTTTGATATCTTCTGCTGTCCCCTGTCCTTTCTTTACCTGTCCCAGCGTAACCGTAACCGTGAAGGTTGTTCCAATTCCCTTTTCACTTTGCACCTCTATGCTGCCGTTCATAAGCTCTACTATGCTTTTTGTGATCGGCATTCCAAGACCCGTACTTCCATAGCGGTTGGTACCGGATGAGTCCTCCTGACTGAAGGCATCAAAAATATGCGGCAGATAATCGCTGCTCATTCCGATCCCGGTGTCCTTAAACGTAAAACAGAGTGTAGCCTTATTATCCATCCGTGATATTTCTTCGATAAGGACCGACACTGAACCGCCCTCGGGCGTAAACTTAACCGAATTGCCGAGTATATTGACCATAACCTGCGTCAGCTTCATGCTGTCGCCTTCATAATACTCATCTATCCCGTCCTTTGTCAGACATTCGTATTTCAGTCCCTTATCCTTGCACTGACCGCTTATGATCGTATTCACATGCTCGAGCATTTTCGGAAAAGAAAATTCCTCATGCCTGATAGCCATACGCCCGGACTCTATCCTTGACATATCGAGGATATCATTTATGATATTCAGCAGATGACGCGCCGCAATGCCGATCTTGTTAAGATATTCTCTGGTCTGCCCGGAAATCTCCGGATCATCCAGTGCAATATTGTCAAGACCGATAATCGCATTCATGGGTGTGCGGATCTCGTGGCTCATATTGGAAAGAAAAGCCGTTTTCGCTTTATTTGCCTTTTCCGCAGCCTCAAGCGCATCTTTAAGCGATTCACGGCTTTCGTACAATTCCTCTCTCTGCTGTTTATCCCGTATTGCCGCCTGTTCAAGCTCCCTCCGGTACTCCTCCTTTTCATCCTCCACAACAAAGCTGTGAAGCAGGCAGGTACCTATCATATATCCGATCGCATACAACGGAAGAAGTGGATAAAACACCTGTATCGCAATGAGCAGCGTCATGGTTATCCCAAACATGGCAATGGTCAGATGACGCAGACGTATCCGGTCCTTTGTCCTAACCGCAACACGGAAGGCATACCATGATGTCGCGGTAAACAGAAGTATCTGTATACCAAGTGTAATATAACGGACTATTCCCGCATGATACGCACCGCTGTCATCGAGCCAGAAAAGAACCGGATAAAAAATATTGACTATGATAACTACGACCTCAAAACCAAAAAAGGTCCTGCCTGCAATCGACAGGATTTTCTCGTATATGCTCTTTCTGTTAAGATATGAGACCACGTACTGCGTCCAGAGCATCACTGCCCCGACCATAGCCGTAAAATGAATAGTGGTATCAATAAAAAGAAGTGTTGAAAACCTGTATGATTCAAGTATCCCCCACAACAGATCAGTGATGTAATAGCACAATACCCCGACAAGAAACAGCCTGTAATTTTGGTTTGTTTCGGTTATCGTCCGATCCTTGCGAAGCCACAGGACATCCCTGTTGATGATAAGCAGGACAATAGTTGCAACTATCCCTATGATTGAATATGTCATATCGCTCCCCCCGCCTAAGCCTGATCGTCTTTAAGATTTCCCTTTTTAATATTATCCTGAATTATTCTATCGGTGATCTCATACAGCTTTTCAGAGCCAAGACGGGTTTTGCTCTGTCTCTCATACACCTGCCGGGCTGTAACTCCGTGTTCTTTCCAATCTCCGCCGTCATTACTGTTATTCAGAATAAGCGGCTGTAAATTATCCATTGCATGCGCGTATTTTGCTTCGGGAGTCTCACATTCCTCAAATTCATCAAACAGTGCTGTCATTTCTTCTTTCTGATCATCCGGCAGGATCGAAAATATCCGTTGCTTGGCAAGATTTTCTCTCTGCTTCTGACTCTTTATGCCCTCCTTATCATAGGCGTAGGTATCTCCAGCATCTATCTCGACTATATCATGAATGAGACACATAAGCATAACCCTTGAAATATCTATTTTTTCATTTGCATACTCCTTTAGAAGATATGCCATTACAGCCATATGCCATGCGTGTTCCGCATCATTCTCGTTTCTTCCTTTATCTGAAAGATGCGTCTGCCGGAAAATGTTCTTTTCCTTATCTATCTCAAGTGAAAAATCCAGTTGTTTTTTTATCCTGTCATCCATTTTTATCTCTTCTATTGCTTAAACTTATCCCTATCAAGGGTTTTGATCACCCTTGCAGGACTTCCGACTGCGACTTCATAATCACCCACATCGTGTGTGACAACAGATGCGGCTCCGACAATGGCAAACCTTCCTATCGTTACACCCGGTAAAATAGTTGCTCCGGCACCGATCCATGCACCGTCCTTTATTACGACAGGCTTGCATGTCAATATCTGCCTGTCATAAGGATCGTGGTTATTTGAAAGGAGCTGCACATTTCCTGCGATCTGCACATTATCCCCGATGGTGATCCCTCCGCGCGACATTGCCAGAAGATTACTGTTGATAAAGCAGTTCTTCCCGATCACAAGCTTCTCCATAGCCGCCCCGTTAAGAGGCGGTGCCAGATAGGAGCCTTCCCCGATCCGGTCTCCGAACAGTTCCTTAAGAACACTCATATATTCTTCGGTACGCGGCATTGTATGATTCAGCTTATACATCAGCTTTGCCTGCCTGTCATACATTGCCTGCTCTTCCGGTGTCCTCTCTCTCATATCGACTCTTAACTCTTCCATCCTTCTGACCTCACTTTGATTTTTTGTTATAGTAAACGACAAAAGAATTTTGTCGTTTACTATATTTCTGCACAGTTCCTAATTGGACATGATACTTTCAAATTTCCGGGCAAATTCCCTCTGGTATGCGTCCTGTTCATTTTTCAGCACATCAGCCTCCGCTTTTTCTATCTTTTCCGCTCCGATAAACAGAAGCTTTTTTGCTGCCTTCTCTGTTTTGATGGCAACCTGCACATATTCCGGTCCGACCTCCAGCATATTCAGTGCCTCTTCAGGCTTCAATAATCCGCTGGTAAGAATACCGAGAGTATCAAATATCGTGTCATTGGCTATCGGTCCTTTGACAACGTCCGCGCTAAGACCGTCTTTTGCCCGTCGATTATTGAATATGTACTCAAACCATTCCGCATCCCGCTTGAATACACATACATCCAGCCCCTCCTCATCAAACTCATACTTGTTCACTACAGCATTGTATCCTGCCCACCGGTATGTAAATTCTCTGTCCGGTGTCAGATAGAACCCCCATCCAAAATCCGCATTTTTGCGTCCATAGTGAATATCAGGATTTATTATCTCCCGATCGCTTGTATGATAAAGTATCATTTCCTCTCCTTCAAAAATTCCCCCATTACTTCCGAATTTTCAGTTATAATTCCGCTTTGTCCCTGTTTCTGGTAATATTCCTCGCCCATTTGTAACTGTAAAAATGTTTGAACACCCACGGCCATTTTACAAACTCATCGGTACACATCAGAAAGTATACCACTTTTACGGGAAGTCTCAAAACAAATGCCGCTATAAGGCAGAGCGGTATCGAATAAACCCACATATCTATAATATCACACTTGAAGCCGAATTTACTGTCTCCGCCGGCTCTGAATATTCCACCTATAAGACATGTGTTAACCGATGTTCCGGTTATGTAATAGGTATTGATAAGCAGCATAAACTTCAGATAATCCAGAGCATTCGGTGTAAGGGATGAAGCCTTAAGCGCAAACGGTATTATAATAAGCACTATAAGGCCACCCAGTATTCCGGTTATCACTGCAAGCCTCAGAAGTATATGAGATGTCTTTACAGCCTCCTCCCTGTCACCTCTTCCAAGTATCTGACCCACTATAATTCCTGCTGCAGCTCCTATCCCAAAGCACATTACACATCCCAGATTTCTTATGACATTCACTATCGAGTATGCCGCAACCGCATCACTTTCCATATGTCCAAGGATTCCCGAATAGGCAGAAAATGCCAGTCCCCATGCCATATCATTTCCTATGGCGGGAAGCGCCATGCTGAAGAAATCCTTCTCAAGAAGCCTGTGTCTGAAAAACATTGTTCTAAATGTGAGACTTACTCCGGGACCTCTTACAGAAACAATGATACAGCCTATAAGCTGGATCAGCCGGCTTAAGGAGGTTGCTACTGCCACACCTGTCACTCCAAGCTTTGGTATACCGAAAAAACCGTATATAAAGACCGCATTCAGTATTACATTACTTATAAGCGCCACCGCTTCAAGTACGGTACTTGTAGATACCTTACCTATACACCTTAGAATCGATGTATATACCGCGCTTATGGCCCAGAATAAAAGCCCCGGTGATACAAATATCAGATATCTTGCTCCCAGCTCTATCAGTTCTTCGTCAGATGTATATATATTCATCAAAACATCCGGTATTGTAAGACACAGTACCATTCCGATCACAGCTACAATGATCGCAAATTTAAGTCCTATACCTTCTACAATTTCTATGGTCTTGTAGTCACCTTTTCCGTAATACTGCGCCGCCAGCATAGCTATACCTGTTCCTATACCGTAAAGAAACATGAAAAATATACTGACCATACTGCTTGCAAGGGAAGCCGAACTGATCGCACTCTGTCCCACAGAATTAAGCATCAGCACATCCACACTGTTAACCGCCGCATCAAGAACATTCTGCAGGATGATCGGAAGTGCCACAATCCATATATTCCTGTATATATGCTTATTATCATTTATATATCCCGCAAATCCCATAGTGTCACCTCCTGAAACAAAATCACCGCAAGAAAGATCCTGCGGTGATAAGATTCTAAAGATGCGTCCTGCGAATAACAAACGAATAGACAGCCAGAATGATCCTGTCGTTTGCATCATCCCCTATATGGATTACGATCTGACCGCTGTTGCTGCTCCCGTAATGCATATATTGTCCGGCAGTACTTTCGATACAGTTTACCTGTCCTATACCACCATCATTATAGTTCCCGCACCTATCAGAAGGCAGCCTATCAGCGATTTTGCGGTAAATTCTTCATGAAGGAAAACAAATGCGAGCACTAAAGTAATAACCACCGACAGTTTATCTATAGGCACAACCTTTGATGCATCTCCCACCTGCAATGCCTTGTAATAGCATAACCACGATGCTCCCGTTGCAAACCCGGACAGGATCAGGAAAACCCAGCTCTTCTGACTGATCGATCTGATACCGTCCTGCTGATGTGTAACAAATACCATTACCCATGCCATGACAACAACAACCATCGTGCGGACTGCAGTCGCAAGATTAGATCCAACCCCTTCAATTCCGATTTTTGCAAGTATTGATGTTAATGCGGCAAAGATTGCCGAACCGAGTGCCAGCCAGAACCACATAATATTTACTCCGCAAATGTCAAAAAAACAATCAAAATGTTAAGGTTAATTGTTTACAGTTTCTTACTAAAGTTAAACCGAGAACACATTTGCCTGCTGGTGAAGATTGTCTGCCATATTGCGCATTGATTCAGTCTCCTGCGAGATCTCACCCAGTTGCAGCATCTGATCATCCGCAACAGCGCTGGTCTCCTCCACCATTTTCATACAGGAATCGGCGTTTGTGCTGATATTCTCAAAAGCACCCTCGATCTCGGATTCTGCCTGCACCACCTCATCAAGCTCCTCCACCAGACTTCCGGTCATATCATAGATGCCCTTTAATCTTCCGGAGAGGGTATCGAAGAATTCCTGTGCATGTCTGGTATCTTCACGGTTTTCACTGAAGAGACGATTGGATTCTTCCACAAAATTAGCTATACTCTTCATCTGCGACTGCAGGTTGATTGTAATGTCCGTAATGCCGTCGATGGAATCCTGAGTCTGTTTCGACAGGCTGCGGATCTCCTCGGCCACAACAGCAAATCCCCTTCCGGCCTCTCCCGCTCTTGCAGCTTCGATGGAAGCGTTAAGCGCCAGCAGATTGGTCTGGGAGGCTATAGCGGTAATCGCGGTCACTATATCGGATATGCTTTCGGAATTATGATGCAGTTCCATCATCCGTTTGCTCAGCTCTTCCATATTCTCTGAGGATATATCCGTATTCTCCCGCATCCTGCGCACAGTCTCCTCATTTTCGCGGGTATTCTGCTCAAGCTCCCTGATTATGTCATTCATGGACTGGAATTTATCTCCGAAGGCAAGAGTCTTCTCCTTGAAGGCTGTAAGAGATCCTCTTCCCACATCCACTGCCGACTGCTGCTGTCCCATTGCCGAGTTGACGGAGTGCATGATATCGGCGGTCCGGTCGGCGCCTTCACTTACCTCCTTAAGATGATTTCTCAGCTCCTCACTTGTGAGGTTGATATCATCCGCCGTGCCGGAAACACCCATCACCACTTCTCTGAGACGTTCCATCATAGCATTGAAATCATAAGACAGCTTACCGATCTCATCATTGCTGGTCACATCGATATCACGGGAAATATCCCCCTCTGCCACGGTATTTGCCAGCTTATATATATTACGAAGCATTCTGGTTCCCACTGTGGCAGCCAGCAATACTCCGATAACGATCGCTATCAACGCTCCGATGGCAAAGCCCGGCAGCATTCCCCGTACCGTCCGGCTGATCACATTTCTGTCGGTAGCAACTCCCACATACCAGTTCATGCTGGGGATGACCGCGTAATTTACAAGTCTTGCGGTACCGTCGTAGTCCCTGATCTCCACAGATGTTTTATCCCCCGAAGTGATGTGCTCCATAAGGGTGCCGTAAGGAGCACCCGCTACATCCATAACGCCGAAGGGCTCATCCTCAAATTTATAAACCTCATTGGGATGAACCACCATTCCTCCTTTGCTGTCAACTAAAAATGCATAGCTGTTATCCTCCACTTCGGCATTGCTGATCACATCCACAAGAGTATCCACAAATACGTCCTCGCAAAGCACGCCTCTCAACTGACCGTCTGTATAGATCGCCATTGAAATGGTGATCACGGGCAGTCCTGAGTCCAAGTCCATATAGGGTGTGGAGTAAAAAAGCTTGCCGGTATTGACCGCTTCCACAAACCATTCCCTGTCATGCACGAAATCCACGCTGCCGTCACTGACATAGTCGGATGCACAGATCATTATATTGTCAAGATTTGTAAAATATATATCATACATCACTCCGTCACTGTTCATGTCATTGAATATTTTTTCCAGATACCGGTGCAGACCATCCGTATCCAGATCAAGCGCACCGTCTGCAACCATGGTTGATGCCAGTGTATCTATGATAGCGCCGTGGGCTGCCACCCATGAATCCAGTTCCTCCGCGTAACGCCCCGCAGAAATCGCATATTTTTCATTTACTTCATTCTGCATGATCCTTGAAGCGCTGAAATAGCTGAAAAGAGAAAGCGCAACAGCACCTGCAATAACCGATACGATAGCCATTAAGACAAGTTTGTTACGTAGTGACATATTATTCTCCTTATTATGTAAAATTTATTGTAAGCTAAAAATCTATCATTTTCATTATTTACAATTTGGCGGATAAAATCAAGTATAATCTAATATCACACCAGCCCTCTTACCGCATCATAAACCCTTTCATATCTCTTAAATACCTCTGAATACTTCTCATGATATATGGGTCTCGGTTCATAGGTCGTTGTCTTTTCTATCATTTTTAAGGCACCCTCTTTCAGATCCTTAAATACTCCTATTGCTACTCCGGTAAGCATCGCCGAGCCTACGGTTCCGGCATCTACGGTTTTTAAGGCCGTTACGGGGAGTCCGAGCATATCGGCTTTCATCTGCATAAAGACCTTTGATCGGGCACCTCCGCCTGTTGCGTGGATCAGTTTTATTCTGGCTCCCGCCTCAGTTACATTCCTGTAATTTAAATACATCTCGTAGGTAACGCCTTCCATACAGGATCTGTAAATATCACTTACCGTACTCGAAGCGGTCAGTCCGATTATGGCGCCCTTAGAGCCGGTATCCATGTAAGGCGTTGCCGCACCTGCAAAATGCGGAAGGGTAAGCATTCCGGAAGGACCGTCGGGGTCCAGCCCCAATTTCCTTCTGTTTGCGGCATATTCTCTTTCCAGATATTCGTTTACCGAAAGCTCCTCCTCAGCCCCCAGCTTCTTTTCCATTTTAGCCAGATTGGAGGTACACCACTGCATCAGGGCTCCTCCCGTATAGGAAAAAGCATATGTAACATACTTCCCGGGGATCACATGCGGCACGATAACATACTTCCCGGGCATCATTTTTTTAACATCCGGCATTTCATCAAATACCGGTGTGAGGCACTGGACTGTACCCGCACCGTCAACGGCTGTGTCTCCCTCAAATGCTCCCGCTCCGACACATGCTGCAACCTGATCCTGACTTATGGATACAATATGTGTTTTTTTGGACAGTCCGGTCCTTTCTGCCGCCTTAAGCGTGATCTCTCCCGCATCAGTTCCCGAAGGCACGGGCTTTGAAAAAAGCTCCTTATCCACTCCCGCTGCCTTAAGGATCTCATCACTCCAGCAGAGCTTATTTATATCAAAGGCCATACTCCTTGTTGCAAGCGAATAATCGATCTGTGCATTCCCGGTCAGGGAAAAGACCACATAGTCTTCCATCTGGAAAATATGCCTTGTCTTTTCATAAACCTCCGGATCATGAGTCTTTCTCCACAGTATCTTGGGAAGCCCGTACATTTCGTGAGGCGTCACCCCCGTGATCTTTGCTATGTATCCGGCCCCAAGCTTATCTGCAAGCTCCCTGCATTCTTCCCCTCCTCTCGGATCGGTATAAAGCATGGCAGGTGAGAGAATATTTCCGTCTTCATCCGTCATTACGAAGGTTTCCCCAAAGCTTGTCACTCCGATCCCGGCTATATCCGGAAATTTTTTTGCCATATCGGTGATCACGGCATACACGCCATCCATCAGGGCTGCCACATCTATTTCATGACCGCTTGCATTCCTTTTTACCGGGTAATCCCTGTATGATGTCCCAAGCTCCTGTCCGTTTTCATCAAAAACCGTAAGCTTGCAGCCCGTTGTTCCGATATCAAGTCCCGCAATCTTCATTTTATCCGTCTCCTTATTTTTAGTACCGGTAAACAAATTAACTGAACAGGTTGCGCAGGATGTTCAGGTTAATCGCTTACGGTTCCTTACTGTTATACGATCGCCAGAATGCCTTCTGCGCTTCTTAGAGCCGCATCTTTGAAATGATTTCCGGGATTCAGCTTAAAAGTCACATTGATCCCCTCTTCCCGAAAATGCTCCGCAATACCTTCCGTATTCTCCCGCACCGTCTTAAGATACGGATTTCTTGTCTTTGCCTCCTTATCCCCAAGCGAAAGATACAGCTTCTCCGGTTTTCTCTTCATTTTATGTGAAAAAACATATTCCTTAAAATCCGGGAACCAAAGGGACCCTGACATACTCGCTGCGCTCTTAAATACATCCGTATTATAAAGAGCGTACAACGCAAAAAGCCCCGCAAGGGAATATCCCGCTATGCTGATATGAGACGGTGTCCCGTCCATCCTTTTTATACATTCCGGGATTATTTCCTCAAGAAGGAGCTTCAGGTATTCATCCGCCCCGCCCGTACAGGGAGTATCATCAGGTGAGACCGGCGGACAGTACCACGGGGTCATATCGTGATCCCATTTGAGATTTCCGATGCAAAGAAGGCTGAAATCTTTTCTTTCCGGATTTTCGGCCGCTTCCATAACCGTTTTGCCGTCACCGGAATAGTTGTTTAATATGATCAATGGGCTTCCCGCTTCCTTTGAATGATACAGAGTCGCCTCTTTTCCTTCCGTTTTGAATCTCTCTATATCCACTTAAATTCACTCCTTATAAGCCTTGATATAATAAAATTATACCCTTTAAAAATCCACCGTTTCCGGTGTACACGCCTGCAGCTCTTCCTTGGGTATATTCATAAAAACTGCCGCAATTTCAGAGTCCAGCTGTGTTCCCGTCACATCCCCGATTATCTTCATTGCCTCCTCATGTGACCGTTTGTCCTTATACGAACGTCTCATGGTTATTGCCGAATAGGTATCACATACTGCTATGATCCTTGCCGCCACAGGTATATCCTCACCCTTAACCCCATAATATCCCTTTCCGTCCATTCTCTCGTGATGATACAGTATCCAGTCCTTTATCTCATCAAAGGACGGAAGTGTCTTAAGCAGATCCATTGCGATTTTCGGATGCTGCTTCATAACCTCCCATTCCCCTTCAGTAAGCTTCCCGGGCTTGTTCAGGATAGACTCCGGTACACCCAGCTTTCCCACATCATGGAGCAGTGCCGCATATTCAAAGCTTACCGGGCTTATCCCTTCCTTCATGAATGCGGGAAGGTGCCTGTACAGACACATCGACAGCATCTGTACATTGCGGCTGTGCCCGTTCAGGTTGGAATCCCTTGCCTCTATAACACCGATCAGCGTCTCCGTGATCTCAATACTCCTGTCCTTAAGCACATCCACAAGATGATATAAAAGGACCAGAGCCAATGATACAAATATGGCGCCAAAGAACAGTATCCCTGCCATGAGCAGATCCGGTCTGCCGAAAAAAGCCACCCCGAGGTAGCCCAAAAGGAAGAAAATAAGCAGGGCGAGACCGATATTTTCCCATATCAGCTCCCCATGCTTACCTGAAAGCATCACGTCAGTCGATGTTTTTATAAATCTGACGTATGCGATTATATTTCCTACCATTATGATACTTCCGAAAACGATGAGTATTGTTATCATATTCCCGTATTTACAGTTCTTTCTCCCCTCTTAAGACTACGACGTTGAGCTGATCGACCTCTATTTTCTGCCAGACATTCTCAAGCACATACGGCTCATTTTCAATGTAGTCATCAAGCTCCTTTCGTGAATCAAACTCCATGATAAGCGCAGATCCCTTCATCTTTCCCGAATCGTCAAGAAGCCCTCCCGCACATATGACATGATCTCCCAGCTTTTTCATCCCCTCAAGGTGTCTTGGCCTTACCTCCATCCTCTTATCAAGCATTCCTTCTCCGTCATAAGCTTTTACTATAAATTGCATTCTCATTCTCCTTAATTATCTGTGCAGAAAAGACAAAAAATCGTAAAATTTGTTTTTGCACAGATCCGTATCTGTTTTACATGATGTCAGGATCAAAAGGTGCCAAAAATAGCACGAAGTGCTTTTGACCCTGACATCTTTACATTGAAATATAAACGTACCTCTCGTTAACGGCTTTGTCAATACCTTCTTAAATGGCCTGCCGGCGATTTGGGATCAGATTATAAAGAAGCCTCATCGAGACCTCCGATGCAGTTAAGGAGAGTGGATATCCTCCGTTTATAAATTCATGAACCGGTTGCTACATAACAGTGTTATGGTATGTTCAAAAAAAATCAGGAAATGTAAACAGAATAATTGTTTGCAATTCCTTACTCATACAATGCGTACCACCCTGCCGTAAGGCAGGATACGATAGAAGGTATACGCTCTGCTGCCTCCTTTTCAGTCCTGCAGTGCTCAAGAAGATAGACGAACACATCGACCAGATTATGGGCGATCCAGTGTATAACCTTATCACCCTTAAACCTCTTTCCCGAAATCCTCTGAAACTGCTTTGCAAACCTTACATAGTGATCCTCCACAAAGGATACGAACTCATCCTTGATATTTTCAAGCTCTGAGCCCTGCGATCTTGTAAGCAGCATCAGGAAAAGATCCCTTTTCTTAAACAGCACCCTCACGATTGACATGGCGGCTTCCACATCGTCTGCGGAATCCACAGACCACTCCTTTGCGCCTGCCTCGGTCTTAAAATGCGCCCTTACCACGCTGTAAAGCTCCTCTAAAGGCTCCCTTACGGATTCATGGAAAAGATCATCCTTATCTGTAAAGAAAAAATACAGGGCTCCGGTAGTGACCCAATGTCATTAAGTTAGGCCTAAAATAAGAACCCTACTGGTTTTTAAAGACCGGTAGGGTCTTTTTTGTTACGAACACATGTGCTAAAATTATGATATCAAATTTCTTAGGAGCATAAATGTGAGTAAACAGACTTATCGTAATGAACGGTGCATCATCTTTGATGAATCCGGTAATCTCGGCACGGCGGGAAGATATTTTGTTATTGCTTGTATTGATACACACTCGTATAAATCTCTCCATAATATAATGGTAAGAAAGTTAGGAATTGCAAG
>JAGBOJ010000126.1 GCA_017633935.1 Lachnospiraceae bacterium
GGTATATTCGTCAATTTCAAGAATGTACAGAGAACTTCAAGAAAGAAGATACCCTTCGGAATAGGACAGATCGGAAAATCCTTCAGAAACGAGATCACTCCCGGAAACTTTACCTTCCGTACAAGGGAGTTTGAGCAGATGGAGCTGGAGTTTTTCTGCAAGCCGGGTACGGATCTTGAATGGTTTGATTACTGGAAGAAATACTGTCAGGATTTCCTGTATGATCTCGGACTTGATAAGGAGCATGTGCGTACAAGGGATCATGATCCCGCAGAGCTTGCATTTTATTCAAATGCTACAACGGATCTTGAGTATCTGTTTCCGTTCGGATGGGGTGAGCTCTGGGGCATCGCCGACAGGACGGATTACGATCTTTCCCAGCATCAGAAGACATCGGGTCAGGATATGCAGTATTTTGACGATACGACAAATGAGAAGTATCTGCCGTACGTCATTGAGCCTTCACTCGGAGCGGACAGAGTGGTGCTTGCCTTCCTGTGCGAAGCCTATGACGAAGAGGAGCTTGAAGGCGGCGATATGAGGACGGTGCTTCGTTTCCATCCCGCACTCGCACCGGTTAAGATCGACGTGCTCCCGCTTTCAAAGAAGCTGAATGAGGGTGCGGAAAAGATATATGATATGCTGATAAACAGATACAACTGCGAATTTGATGACAGGGGAGCGATAGGAAAGCGCTACCGCAGGCAGGATGAGATTGGTACGCCTTACTGCATAACATATGATTTTGACTCGGAAAACGACGGGGCGGTTACCGTAAGAGACAGGGACAGCATGCAGCAGGAAAGGGTAAAGACAGAAGAGCTCTTAAGTTATTTTGAAGGCAAGTTTGATATTTGATTAAAAAGGAGACCTCAAGTGAAAAAGTATGGAGTAAACGAACTCAGAAAAATGTTCTTAGACTTCTTTGAAAGCAAGGAACACCTTAAAATGAAGAGCTTTTCGCTCGTTCCGCACAATGATAATTCTCTTCTCATCATTAATTCGGGAATGGCGCCTTTAAAGCCTTATTTTACCGGTCAGGAGGTTCCTCCCAGAAGAAGGGTCACTACCTGCCAGAAGTGCATAAGGACGGGAGACCTTGAAAATGTCGGAAAGACTGCCCGCCACGGTACTTTTTTTGAAATGCTGGGCAATTTTTCCTTCGGAGATTATTTTAAGAACGAGGCTATTCCCTGGGCATGGGAATTTCTGACGGAGGTGGTCGGACTTGATGCAGACCGCCTTTATCCGTCGGTATATGTGGATGACGATGAGGCCTTCAACATATGGAAGGATAAGATGCATATAGCCCCGGAGCGTATATTCAGGTTCGGAAAAGAGGACAACTTCTGGGAACACGGGTCGGGACCCTGCGGACCGTGCTCTGAGATCTATTACGACAGAGGGGAAAAGTACGGCTGCGGAAAGCCCGACTGTACGGTAGGCTGTGACTGCGACCGCTATATGGAAGTATGGAATATCGTATTTTCGCAGTTTGATAATGACGGAAAGGGCAATTATTCCGAGCTTGAGCAGAAGAACATCGATACCGGAATGGGGCTTGAAAGACTTGCGGTTGCCGTGCAGGATGTGGATTCCATCTTTGATGTGGATACCCTTCACGCCTTAAGGAGTGAGGTCTGCAAAAAGGCGGGAACCGAATACGGGGTAAAATACGAAAACGATGTCTCGATAAGGATAATAACCGACCATATACGTTCGACCACCTTTATGATATCGGACGGAATCCTTCCCTCAAATGAGGGCAGGGGATATGTGCTGAGAAGACTTATCAGAAGAGCCTGCCGACACGGAAGGCTTTTGGGCATCAGTGATGATAATTTCCTCACGGAGCTTGCAAAGGTCGTTATAAGGGATTCAAAGGACGGATATCCCGAGCTTGAGGAAAAGAAGGACTTCATCTTAAAGGTGATAAGTCAGGAAGAGGAAAAATTTGAAAGGACAATCGATACCGGTCTTTCGCTGTTAAAGGAGATGACTGACAGGTTAAAGAAGGACGGAGGAAAGACCTTAAGCGGTGCCGATGCGTTCAGGCTTTACGATACCTACGGATTTCCCCTTGATATCACCAAGGAGATCCTCGAAGAAGAGGGACTCGGCGTGGATGAGGACGGCTACAACGAGGCCATGAAAAAGCAGAGCGATACGGCAAGGAGCGCAAGGAAGAAGTCCAATTATATGGGAGCGGATGCTACCGTATACGAGCAGCTTGACGCAGCCGTAAACTCAGAATTTATCGGATACGATAAAACTGAGGCAAAGGGCAGGATCGTGGCACTCTGTCTGCTTAACGGTAAAGACGGGGACAAGGTCGCAGATGCGCTTTCAGAAGGACAGGAGGGAGCCGTTATCACGGATCGGACTCCTTTCTACGGTACAATGGGCGGTCAGGTCGGAGATAGCGGAGTGATAGAGCTTGACGGGGCTTTATTTGAGGTGATGACAACCGAGCATGTGGCAGGAAGCAAGATCGCGCACATCGGAAAGGTCATAAGGGGAAGCTTTAAGGACGGGGATGAGGTGACGCTTAAGGTGGATGAAGCCTCAAGAATTGCTACCTGCCGGAACCATTCGGCAACCCATCTTTTACAGAAGGCCCTAAGGGATGTGCTCGGAACCCATGTGGAGCAGTCGGGCTCCTATCAGGATAAGGATAAGACAAGATTTGACTTTTCACACTTTGAGGCCATGACAAAGGATGAGCTAAAAAAGGTGGAAAAGGAGGTCAATGAAAAGATAGCCGAGGGCATACCCGTAGTGACCGAGGTGCTTACGATAGAGGAAGCAAAGAAAACTGGTGCCATGGCGCTTTTCGGAGAGAAATACGGCGAAAAGGTGCGCGTTGTGGAAATGGGCGAGTTTTCAAAGGAATTCTGCGGCGGTACGCATGTTAAGAACACAAGGGATATCGTAACCTTTAAGATTCTTTCCGAGACCGGTATAGCTGCCGGGGTGCGCCGTATTGAGGCGATAACCGGAGATAACGTACTTAAGTATTACAGGGAAGTCGAACAAAGGCTTGAAAACGCGGCTGCTGCGGCAAAGACAACGCCGGAGGCGCTTTCGGACAGGATAGGAAAGCTGCTTGAAGAGGTAAAGGCTCTTAAATCCGAAAATGAGTCGCTTAAGGCTCAGGCTGCAAAGGATGCCGTAGGTGATGTTACGGATAACATACAGGATATAAACGGTGTCAGTCTCATAGCCACAAAGGTTAAGGGCGTGGATATGAACGGACTCAGGGATTTAAGCGATGAGCTTAAGACAAAGCTTAAGGAGGGAGTGGTGGTGCTTCTTTCCGAAACAGAGGGTAAGGTCTCGATCGTGGTCTCCGCAACCGAGCAGGCTATGGCAAAGGGAGCCCATGCCGGAAATCTTATAAAGGAGATAGCCGGTCTTGTGGGAGGCGGCGGAGGCGGCCGTCCGAATATGGCCCAGGCCGGAGGAAAGAATCCCGCCGGAATGGACGATGCCATAAAGAAGGCATCAGAAGTCCTTGCCTCTCAGATTAAATGATGTTGGGTTCACAAAGTCATAATGCTTATCAAGCAAGCTTGAATGCATTATGACCTTTTGCCCCTGACATCATAAAATAAGGTCTGTTTGTGAAAAATGATAAAAAATACAGAAACCGATTAAGGAATTTTATACTTTTTTTATAAAATAATATTGAAATCGGGATGAAAGGAGTGTATATTAGTCTACGAAATCGTTTAAGTAAATGTTTACAATGTTTACTTGAACAAGTTGTTTAATAAACAAAGGAGGAAAAGTATTATGAAACAGAAAATTGTCAGTGTACTGCTTTCAGCAGCAATGGCAGCAACGCTTCTTGCAGGATGCGGAAGTACGGCTGCAACGACATCTGAGGCACCCGCGGCTGCTGAGGAGCCTGCAGCAGAGGAGGCAGCTCCCGCAGAAGAGGAAGCTCCTGCAGAAGAGGAAGCAGCTCCCGCAGCAGAAGAGGAAGCTCCCGCAGAGGATGCTTCAGCAGCATCTTCAGAGCTTGCTTACAAGGGCGAGATCAGCATGATGCACTTCTCTACTTCAGAAGAGGCTGAAGGAAACGGCGGCTCTGACGCAATGAGAACCACCATCGCTTCATGGGATGCAAATCACCCCGACATCACACTTAACCAGGAAGTTCTTGCAAATGACGATTACAAGACACAGATCGCTACATATGCATCAGCAGATGAGCTTCCCGATGTATTCCTGCTTCAGGGTATGAATACAATAAGCTGGGTAAATCAGGGCCTTGTACTTGATCTTACGGATTACATCACAGGTTCACCTTACGCAGACAAGTACAACATGGATTACCTTGTACCCTTCACTGTAAACGACAAGTATTATGCATTCCCCGCACTTACGGGTGGTACATGTACGGTAGTTATTTATGATTCCGCTCTTTGGAAGGAAGCAGGCTTCGATGAGTTCCCCAAGACATGGAAGGAAGTTGAGGAAGCTAAGAAGTACTTTGACGAGCAGGGTATCGATACTCTTGCATTCGGTAACAGCGGACAGTGGCAGCTTAATTCATGCTTTGTATCCTGCCTTGGATATCAGTATACCGGAACAGACTGGTTCTCAAACATCATCGCAGGAAACGGCGATGCAGCCTTCACGGATGACGCTTTCGTAGCTGCACTTACAGAGACACAGAGGCTCTTCCACGATACAGGCATCTTCAACAGCGACTTCAACGCTATCAACAATGAAGAGGCTCGTGAGTACTACATCGCAGGCGATGCAGCAGCATTCATCGGCGGTAACTGGGATGCTGACTACATCAAGGCTAACCTTGACGAAGAGAAGTATAAAAATACAAAATTCGCTGTATTACCTCAGGCAGAGGATGCTACAAAGTATGAGAAATTCCAGAACATCGGACTTGGCTACGGTCTTGCCATCAACCCCAAGGTTGCTGATGATCCCGACAAGCTTGCTGCTTGTATAGATCTCGTTCAGACTCTTACAGGTCCCGAGTTTGCTGATTATGTTGGAGAGAACTACGCACTCGGCGGATTCACAAAGGCTGACTTCGACCTTAGCGCATTTGATCAGTATGTACAGGATTTCTATAACTTCTCATATGTTGACAACAAGGGATGTGAGATCTACGATTCTTACGTAGATTCTTCAGTATGGTCTGTTCTTAACACAGAAATGCAGGAGATGGTAAACGGCGACAAGAAGCCGGCAGATGTTGCGGCAGATACACAGAAGGCTTATGAGGATTACCTTGCAGGTAAATAATCATTGATTACTGATGTTCTCCAAAGGGGTCTTATGACCCCTTTCGGGGAACATATTTTTAGAAAAAGGTATTATTTCTTAAGGGAGGGCAGGGAATGTTAAACTCCATCAGACCAAAAGGAAGAGTGATTTTCGGATATCTTGTTATACCGGTGGTACTTTTTATCTTTACGGTTTTCGTGCCGCTTGTTGCGGCTTTGTTCTACAGCTTCTTTGACTGGAAGGTAGGCCCGAATAAAATTTTCAATGGATTTGACAATTATGTGAAGCTCATAAATGACAGGACTTTCTGGGCTTCCTTTGAACACAATATCTTTCTTGTTTTGTTCTGTATAATCGGACAGGTCGGTATAGCGTTCATACTGGTAATGATCATCAGCTCCAAGCTTGTGAAGCTTAAAGGGATCCACAGAACCTTCGGATTCTTCCCCAGCACCATTTCGGCGGTCTGCATAGGCTTCATCTGGACAATGATCTATGACCAGAGAAGGGGTATCTTAAACTTCATACTCCTTCATATGGGAAAGATAAACAGTATGAAGGACGGTCCGATATGGTTAAATGACCCGAGCAAGGTTATGACGCTGGTATCCATACCCCTGGTATGGCAGTATATAGGATATTATATGGTCATCCTTCTTTCGGCGGTAGCATCCATCGACACTGAGGTGCTCGAATCGGCAGAGCTTGACGGTGCGAGCGGCTTTGACAGGGCAAGGTATATCGTACTTCCGCTCATTAAAAATACCCTGATAGTCTGCGTAACGCTCTGCGTTGCCGGAAATATGAAGGCATTCGACAACATCTATGTAATGACTGCGGGAGGTCCCGGATACTCTTCGATGGTTATGGCTCTTTACGGATATAAGACCTCATTTGAGACAGGCTACCTCGGCTATGGTTCATGTATATCGGTGGCGATATTCGTACTGTCGCTTATAGTCATAGGCGGCTCCCAGGCGCTGCTTAGAAGTGCCATGACCGATAAGTATGATAAGATCGAGGCAAAGCTTCAGAAGAAAAGAGATAAGGAAATGAGAGAGGCTGCAAAAGCCAAATACGGGAAAGGAGGGTTAAGATAATGGTCAAGGAAAAGGATACGCTTGAAACTCTCGCCGTTAAAAATGAAAGTACGGGACAGAAGGTGGCAAACGGGATACTCGGATTTTTCATGAACGTGCTCATGCTGGTATTTTCGCTTTCCTGTATATTCCCTCTCGTATGGATGTTTTATTCCTCACTGAAGAAAAAAAGGGAATTTAATGCGGATATTATAGGACTTCCCAAGGTTCCTACGCTCGATAATTATATAAGGATCATGATAAATCCCGATTACAGGATAGGGTATTCTATGTGGAACAGTACAAGGACTACGATCCTTTCGGTGCTCCTCATAATAATATGCGCGTTTATAGTCGGCTATATTCTGGCAAGATGCAGCTTCAAGCTGAACAGACCGCTTTATATAATGTTCTTAATGGGCATGCTCATACCCGTGCATTCACTGATGGTACCCATTTATATCATCTTTTCAAATGCACACCTGCTCAACAAATGGTATACGCTGCTTCTGCCGTATCTGTGCTTTAACCTGCCGGTCTCGCTGTTTTTGGTGGAAGGATATGTAAAGGGCATACCGACGGCGCTTGAAGAGGCGGCTGCGATAGACGGCTGCAGCTTTTCAAAATCAATGTTTTCGATAATCCTTCCGATATGCAGGCCGATACTTATAACGGTCGCGATTATAAATGTATTCGGCTGCTGGAATGAGTTTTCATTCGCATTGATACTTAACAGCCAGGCATATCAGACGGTACCGCTCGCGTTAAAGAACTTTACCGGGCAGTTCACCTCGGATTATCCGAAGATGATGGCTGCGATGCTGATCACGATGGCACCGGTGGTTGTATTCTACTTCGCCTTCAGCAAGCAGATCATCAAGGGTATGGTTGCCGGAGCGGTGAAGGGATAAATTTTTTACTTGACTTAAAAAACCTAAATGATTATAATATCACTTGTGTGTTGAGCACAAATACCCATCAGCAAGACGGAAGACCGTATTGTTTTATGGCTGAAGGGAGGGTTGGAAAATGTCAAGTGTTATCGTAAAAGAAAATGAATCTCTCGACAGTGCCTTAAGGCGTTTTAAGAGAAACTGCGCCAAAGCCGGCATACAGCAGGAGATCAGAAAAAGAGAGCATTACGAGAAGCCCAGCGTAAGACGTAAGAAGAAGTCCGAAGCTGCCCGTAAGCGCAAATATAATTAATGATATTAAACAGCCCTGGTTTTACATCAGGGCTGTTTTGTTGTATACTTATAGCGGACGCAGGTTGATTTTTTACAGTTCCTAAGACCGGGTTTAAGACAGATGAGGTGCGTTATGTGGAGTCGTGAATTTCTCGGGATTGATTTTTATCATATAGCAATGTGGTTTATCGCATACAGTGTGATAGGATGGTGCCTTGAAAGCATATATATGTCGTGGTGCAATAAAAAGCTCACGAACAGGGGCTTTAACAAGGGTCCGTTCTGTCCGATCTACGGTTTCGGATTTGTCGGAGGGTATCTGCTTTTCAGACCGTTTGCCGAGGATTATATAATCCTTTATTTCCTTGGAGTTATAGCGGGCACGGGGTTTGAATTTTTTGTGGCGATACTTATGAAAAAGCTTTTGGGCGAGGTTTGGTGGGACTATAACGACAAGCCCTTTAACTATAAAGGGATACTTTGCCTTGAAAGCAGCATAGCATGGGGCTTTTACTGTCTCTTTCTCTTTAAGTTCCTGCATAAATTCGTATCGGGGACGACCGAGCTCATACCCGAAAATGTCGGTATAGTATTCATAAAGACCGTGGCCGTGATATTTGTGCTGGATTTTACTGTGCAGCTTACAAGGGCGCTTGGAGTAAAGTATACTATGGAGAGCATGCGAAATACGGTATACGGTGTGCGTGACAAGATAAAGGATTACAGAAGGGGTCTGTAATATCTATGATAGGTTTTTTGAGAGGAAAGGTCGCCGGATCAGACGAGAACACGCTGCTGCTCGATGTATCCGGCGTTGGTTTTGAAATATATGTCGGACCGGGCATCGGAGCCTATGTAAATAAAACCGGCGATGAGCTTACGGTCTATACCTATATGGCTGTAAAGGAGGATGATATCTCCCTTTACGGCTTTTTATCGAAGGACGAATTAAAGCTGTTTAAGCTGCTTCTGAGTGTAAGCGGGATAGGACCTAAGGGAGCGATGCAGATAATCTCGGCTATGGGTACCGATGACTTAAGGTTTGCGATACTCACGGGAGATGCAAAGGGAATAGCAAAGTCTCCGGGAATAGGGTTAAAGACCGCGCAGAAGCTTATCCTCGAATTAAAGGATAAGATCGGAGCGGTGGCGGAGGGCACAGACAGTACAGTAAAAACGGCGGCATCGGCATTTGATGTATCAGACATAAGGGGTGAAGCCGCAGAAGCTCTTATGGCTCTCGGCTATTCTTCCACGGAAAGCTACAGGGCTGTGAAGTCCGCATTTGAGGCGGAAGAGATAAACGATGCAAACACCCTTCTTAAGAAGGCTCTTAAATATCTTTAGGTGATCATGGAAAAAAGAGTGATAGAAACAAACCTGACGAGTGAGGATGAAAGGTACGAGGGGTCGCTTAGACCCGTAAGGCTTTCGGAATATATCGGGCAGGAGAAGATAAAAGAAAAGCTGAAGATATATTTAAAGGCTGCAAAGGACAGGGGTGACAGCTTAGATCACGTCCTTTTCTACGGTCCTCCGGGACTCGGAAAGACGACCCTTGCCGAGATAATCGCTCACGAGATGGGAGTGAATATCAAGATAACGAGCGGACCGGCAATAGAAAAGCCGGGTGATATGGCAGCCATACTGAATAATCTTGCACAAGGCGATGTCCTCTTTGTGGATGAGATCCACCGCTTAAACAGACAGGTGGAAGAGGTGCTTTATCCTGCAATGGAGGATTTCTGCATAGATATCGTTATCGGAAAGGGACCCACTGCACGGTCCTTAAGATTGGAGCTTCCCAGATTCACACTGGTCGGAGCGACTACAAGGGCAGGGCTCTTATCGGCGCCCCTAAGGGACCGCTTCGGTATCTCTGAAAGGCTTGAATTCTACAATAACGAGGAGCTTGCGGTAATAATAGAAAATTCGGCAAAGCGCCTCGGTGTGGATGTGGACAGGGAGGGAGCATTACAGATGGGTATGCGCTCCCGCGGTACTCCGAGGATAGCAAACAGGATATTAAAGCGCGTCCGGGATTATGCGCAGGTACGCTACGACGGAAGGATCTCAAGCGATATAGCAAACGAAGCCCTTGATATAATGGAGGTCGATAAATACGGTCTCGACAATCTTGACAGGAATATCCTTGAAACCATGACAGAAAGATTTAACGGGGGACCTGTGGGACTTGATACCCTTGCAGCAACGCTCGGAGAGGATCCTGGGACGCTTGAGGATGTATATGAGCCGTTTTTATTAAAGAACGGATTTATAGTGCGTACTCCAAAGGGCAGGGTTGTGACGGATAAAGCCAGACTGCATCTCGGCTTTAAGGCATCGGGTGAAAACTACGGGCAGATGGAGCTTGATCTTGAATAGAAGACGGGGGCTGCAATTCACTGCCGGTCAAGCGCTTATAGTAAACGAATAAATTCGTTTCCTGTAAATTGTAACGACGGGAGTTAAATTACAGAATATAACTTGAACAAAACGGGTATTTCGTGATAAGATATTATGTGTTTTTTGTAAGCACAATCTATTTAATGGCTCAAATGATTACGAAGAGCCGAAGGAACTTTTGAAATGGCAAAATATGCAGATAAAAAAGAAGCGGAAGTAACGATAGCCGGTAAGGTTTATAAGCTCACCGGTTATGACAGTGAAGAATATCTTCAGAGGGTGGCGGCTTATATTAACAGTAAGCTCTCAGAATATCAGAAATCCGACACTTTTAAGAGACTGCCTGTGGAAACGAAAAATGTTCTGATGCTGCTTAATATGGCAGATGAGATATTTAAGGCAAGAGAGCAGCTTGATCAGGTGACGGCTGACCTTGAAAAGAGGGATAAGGAAGCCTATGACTTAAAGCATAATCTGGTCGTGCAGATGACGAAGATGGAAGCGCTTGAAAAGACCTTCAAGGAGCTTCAGGATGAGAATAACAAGAATCAGAGAAAAGTGATAGAGCTGGAGGCTGAGCTGCGCGGCAGGGATTATCACAACAATCAATACAGGAAAAGGTAATGGATCGTACCGGAAACGAAAATGTAAATATTATGGATGAGGCTGTCGGAAAAGACAGCCTTATTTTTACCGGGTCGGACAGGATAAGCTGCCCTGAAGCAGGGTCTTTTGATAAATATGAACTCCTGTCTCCGGCAGGGGATATGGACTGTCTTTATGCCGCTATAGCTTCCGGGGCGGATGCGGTATATGCCGGAGGTGACAGATTCGGGGCAAGAGCATATGCGGATAATTTTGATGAAGACGGAATGAAAAGGGCAATAAATTATGTCCATTTATTCGATAAAAAGCTGTATCTGACAGTTAATACCCTTGTAAAGGAAAAGGAGTTTGACGGGCTGTACGGATTTATAAAGCCCTTTTACGAGGAGGGAC